>JBDTPR010000359.1:0-6938 GCA_039932635.1 Candidatus Solibacter sp. | reverse complement strand
GGGCGAGGTCTGCGATTTCTGGGCGTCGCGTACGACGGGGCAGGGATCGGACGGTGTCTTCCTTTCCGACTGTCCGGCCAACGGCTGTATCGGATTGGCATTCACCATGCCGGCCGGGTTCACAAGGACCTCCCCGATCGTCTGAACCATGCCAGTAGTGACGTCATACCCTAAAATTCCAATTTAGGGTGAAATAGAACAATCCTTACCAGGGTTCTGACTCAGTCGCGCGAAACGCGAATAAGTAGAATATAATACACGAACGCATGCCGCAGCCGCAAGATCTTACCGCATCGCTGGCCCAAGCCCTGAGTAAGCTCGCCACTCAGGTCCCCGCCGCGGAGCAACGTCTGGAGGAAGATCACGAGCGCCGCCTGACCGAATTCGCCAAAGTCCTCAAACTCGCGGAAGGGACCGGATGGGAAGACCTCGCGCGTTGCCTGACGCCCGCACCAGTCGTAATCCAGCAGTCGGAAATCGAACTCGGCTTCGTCCTCTCACACACCGAGTCTCACGGATGGAGTCTCAATGTCCCAAATTACGCCTGGACTACGCGATATCCATTAGAGGACGTGAAACGCCAATCGATCCGGATTACTGTGCAGCGAATTCCTTTTGTCCCGGGCCGGGAAATACCCGATATGAGTCCAAGCTGATTTCAGGAGAAGAACCATGACCGGTGATGCCCAAAACGAACTGACTAAGTTCTACGACTCCCTCGAGACCCTGCCGAAACTGATCGGCGATCTCGCCCTAAGCGTCGCGGAAGCGCAGCGGCGCCTTGACCAAAACTACATCGAAAGCTTAACCGCCATCGCCGGCGTCTTCTCCCAAATCGTCAAGGGGAATGAAGCCACCGTGGAGCAGTTCTCCACTCTCTTCAAAGCCATGGGTCCCTCACGCTACCAGTTCACGGAGACCGTCGTCGAAGTGCGCGCCGACCTCCAAATGACCACCATGAGCCAGACTCAGATCGGCGTCAACGTCGGCTTCTCGGCGCCCATTGCAGTCGCCGTGAACGCCTCCTACACACGGCGCAATGCCTACGATTCTCGCGCCGCCGCCACCATCCGCACGGTTCTCAACGCCATCCCGTCGGATTCCGCCCTTATGGGCGCGCTGCTGCAGCGCGCGGGCGATAATCCGCACGCCCAGTTGCCCGATTCGAACCGCTACAAGGCCATGTGGGAGGCCTTCGGCCAGTTCGTGCAAGCGGTGCCCGCACTGCCGGGCCAAAGTCCGAGTCCCAGTCCTTCACCGAAATAGGCGTAACCCGGCATGGCAAAAAAGCAAACTCCGCCCAAGCCGCGGAAGAAGGCGGCAGTTGCCTCCCGTCCGCCGCGCAAAACGCCCGCCATCACCGATCCCGCAGCCAAGCTGCGGGATCTCCAAGCCGCCTACGACCAGATGCTCGCCGCGCCGGACGCCAAGGTCGCCGCCGAACTCGAAAAGAGGGCCGCCGAACTCGAGACCCTCTTCGGCGCCATTCGCGACCGCGCCCAGGAGTACAATCGCGGCCAGGCGGTTATCTCCGCCGGCAGCAAGGAGACTACCGCCGCGTTTCGCGGACTTCGGGGCGCGCTCGCACGCACCGCCCCGGCACATCAACCCGTCGAAGAAGAGGGCGAGGAGCACGATGAGGCCTTCTTCGGCCTCGGCCACACGCCGACAATCCAATCCGTTACTTCCGCAGCGGAAGGTATCACGGCCACGCCAACCCCCGATTTCGACCTCGCCGATTTCTTCCGCAACGTCTCCCGCTCGGTGATCGACGCGCAACGCGAACTCGACCGCTATTCGCTCCAGTACGCCCGGCAGCAGTCCCAATCGCCGATTCCACCCGCGCTCTATTCCATTCCCACCGTCCACGCCGAAGTCAAGGCTGGCCTCTCGAAGCAGGACGGTTCCGGCATCCTCATCCGGCTGTTCAAGGATGACTCGGAATCCAACTTCACGGAGAGCACCATCAGCTTTGACATAGTCGCGTCTCCCCCGGCGCCGGGCGGGCTGAAGGGCTTCACCGCACCCGTGCCGCCCTTCCTCGCCGTGGAAGGCGACGATCGCACCCGCATCATGGCCGCGCTTGACGCGCTGCCCAAGAATCCGCCCTTCACCGCCGGCTGGCAGCAGCGCACCGTCATCGTGCGCGACCTGGACGTCTCGCTGCTCAAGCTCAACCGCCAGGTGATGCTCGCCTTCATCTTCGGCACACTGCCCGTCCCTCCGGCAGGCGCGTCCACCGATTTCTCGGCGGTCCCGCTCGGCGTCTTCCGGTTCACCGGAGCCGCCGCCCCGCTCTCTATCGCCGCCAACGCGCTCGCTCCCGAACTGGTGCGCGCCTTCAACGCAGTCGCCGCGTGGCTGCAATCCATCACCGTGCCCTAGGAACCGCGATGGCAGCGCCATTACTCCTCACGGACCTGCACCACCTTTTCGAAGACACCGCCACGGCCGCCATGGCCGCGCAACGGGAACTCGATCATCGCAGTGTGGAGGCCGCTCACCATTACTACTCCATTCCGCGCGTTCAGGTGGCTGCAAAGTTCGGCCTCAGCGTGGATCATTCCGGTCTGATCGCCCTCCTGCTTGGCTCCGGCCACAAGGAGCAATTCACCCATACCCTGCAGTTCGCGCTCACGGCCATCCCGAATCCCGCGCCTGCCGCCCTGCCGCCCGACCTCACGCCCTCCGTCACTCTCATCACCGAGCCCACCTGGATGGTCGATCCGCTCTCCCGCCGCCACCTCGGCGACGTTCTGGCGCTGGCCCTCCGCGCCGGCCGGTGCCGTTTTGCACAGCCCGCCGCCCCCACCGGGGACGATCTCGCCCGAGAAGCCGAGGAGATCGAAGCCACCATCGTCAACACCAAGGACGACAGCATTGGCTATCTCGTCGTCCGCCTCGGCGATGGCGGCATCTTCGGTGGCCACGACGGCGTGTTTCTCCTCGAACCGGGCGCCGATTTACAGGTCACGGTGTTTGACTTCCTCACCAGCGATCAGGACTGGACCTCGTGGTCTCCCTTCGCCCAATGGCTCGGCGTGTGGACACAGTGGCTTGCCGCCGGACGCCCGGGCAATCCCGTCAATTCGGCCACCATCCCCGGAAGCTTCGGCTCGATTGCCTTTCTCGATCTCGCCCAGGGGCTCTGGCAGGCCTACGCCGCCGCACGCCGGACGCTCTCCGGCACAGAACCGTCCTACCGAATCCAGAACGTCGGCACCGAGCTCTCCTTTGCCATCCCGCCCTCGGGAGGAGGCGACGACGACACGCCGTACATCTCAAGCCGGGTCTCGCTTCAAATCCAGCAGGCCGCTGGGCAGGAGCGCCTGGCCGTCCGTCTCGTGGCGCCCGAATACCTCCTGGTGGATGACGCTCGCGCCGCCTTCGGCCAGCAACTCGCCGCCGCCACCCAGGCTGTCCTCGCCGAGACCGCCGACCCGGAGCGCGATGCCATCGCCGCCGCCCTGTCCGACCGCAACCGGCGCGACGCCGCGCTCGTCATGCTCTCCTACCGGGGAGGGCATCCGAAGAACGAGTTCCTGGTGGTTCACCCGGCCGCATGGAACGGGGCGGAGGCTCAGTTCGCGTTCACCTGCCGCATTGGGAAGCACGGCATCGAGTCGGTCAAGCTCCGCAAGCATCTGGCGGAGAATGCGGTCAGCAACGATGAGTATGTCGGCATACACAATCACCTGCACGCCATCCGCATCTGGGAAATGGCGGGACATTGGACGGTGCGGTCGTGACCTATTTTATGAAGATCACGTCAGGATTGGGTTGTTTGCGTCATTTTCGCGCCTGGGGCGCCGCAGTTCACCTTCTCCGCACTCTGTGTCAACGCTCCGCCCAGCGCCAGCCCGATCGCCTGGTCTGGCAGGAGACCGTCCCAACCGCCACGACCGGCGCCGAAGTCGCCTTGCATGAATCTGGCCTCCCCGATTTCCTCGAGGAAACGATGCTCACCGTCTTCCACCCAAAAGCTATGTGGACCCACGTCATCGAAGCCGATACCGACCTCGCCGCCCGCATTTTCGGGCTGCCCGTCCCAACCCGGAGACGCCAGACCATCATCGTCCACACGGAGCCCCGTAACTGAAATGCCCGGACGTTTCGCCATCGGCATCGTTGCCACCGAGTCGGCCGGCCGGGTCCAGGCCACGATCGACGCCGTCCGCCGCTACACCACCCTTGATCACGACATTTACCTGGTCGGCGATGGACCGGACGATGACGTCGCCGCCTGCCTCGACCAATCGGGCATCGCCCAATCCACTACCCCTGACGCCCAAGGAATGGCCGCCTGCCTGAACCGCCTGATCCGCCTCTCGGACGCGCCCGCCGTTGTCCTCCTCGAAGCGGGCTCCCTCGTCTCGCCCGGCTGGCTCGAGCAACTCCGCAAGGGCCTGCGGGCCCATCCCCGCAATGGCATCGCCGGACCATCCACCAACCTCTGCTGGAACCAGCAGCAACTCTTCCACCATGACCCCGGTACTGGCGACGGGCTCGAAGTTCGCGCCCACCGCGCCCGCTACTGGTACGCCAACCTGATCCGCACGCTGGAACCCCTTTACAGCCTCGCGGACTTCTGCTACGTGGTCCGCCGCGAGGTTTTCAACGCCATCGGACCTGCCGAAGAGGCGTACCAAACAGGACCCTGCTGGGAGATGGACTACAACGTCCGCGCTGCCCGCGCAGGATGGCGTGGCGTCTTGGCGGGCAGTGCCTACGTGGAACGCATGCCCCTCACCGCACGCCGCCAGCGCGACGAGGCCGCCCTCTTCGAGACCAATAAGCGCCTCTACCAAAGCAATTTCTGCGCCCGTCAGCTCTCGTCTGCCGGAACCTACTTCCGCTCGCACTGCCGCGGCGATGCCTGCCCCAACTTTGCGCCGCGCCACATCCCCCTCCGAGCGATTCGCGGGTCCGGACCCGCGGTCACATGCCTCATGCCGACCCACGACCGCCGCCCGTGGATCGCTCGAAGCATTGCCAACTTCCGCACTCAGACATTGACAGATTCGGAACTCCTCATTCTCGACGACGGCTCCAACTCTATCGAAGACCTGGTCCCGCACGACCCGCGCATCCGCTACCACCGTCTGCGCGAGAGGCTCAACATCGGCGCCAAGCGCAACCTGGGCTGCCAACTCGCACGCGGCGCCATCGTCGTCCACTGGGACGATGACGATTGGTATCCAGCCTGGCGTGTCGAAGCCCAAGTTCGATCGCTCGCAGATGCCGATATCTCCGGCACCAGCCAGCTCTACTACCACGCTCCGCACGCCGGCTCGATCTATCGCTACGCCAACACCTCCGATGCCTGGGTCGCCGGCAATACCATGGCCTACCACCGCTCTTTCTGGATCGAGCACCCCTTCCCGGAGATCGCGTGCGGGGAAGACATGCGCTTCCTATCGGACGTGCCCAGCCGCAAAGTCGCCGATCTTGCCGACCCGCGTCTCTGCATCGCTACCATCCATCCGCACAACACCAGCCGCAAGGACACCACCGGTTCCTGCTGGCGTTCTGCCTCGCTCGCCGATCTCGCCACGGCCCGCCGCGAAGGCCAGCCGCTCGTCTCCTGCATTATGCCGACCTTCAACCGCCGCGCCTTCCTCCCGCTTGCCATCGAGTCTTTCCTGGCGCAGGATTACCCGAACCTCGAACTCATCATCGTCGACGATGGCCCCGACACGCCCGGCATCATCCCCGATCATCCGACCATCCGCTACACGCGCCTCTCTTCGCGATACTCGATCGGCGAGAAGCGCAACATCGCCTGTGGCCTTGCCCGCGGCGCCATCATCGCCCACTGGGACGATGACGACTGGTACGGGCCCACCCGCATCACCCACCAGGTCGAGCCGCTTCTCAGCGGCGAGGCCGATGTCACCGGCTGCGACGCCATGTGCTTTCTCGCGCTCGATCGGGGCGACTTCTGGAGGGTCACGCCGGACCTCCATAGACGCATGTTTGTGGGCGATGTCGCGGGCGGTACGATGGTCTACTGGAGACAGGCCTTCATGCAAGGCATTCGATATCCAGACATCAATCTGGCCGAAGATGCGGCCTTCCTTCGTGCCTGCCTCGATGGCGGCCTGCGCTTGAAGCGCCTCTCCGCCGAAGGAGCCTACGTCTACATGCGGCATGGCGCCAACACGTGGCGCTTTCAAGCCGGCCACTTTCTGGCCGCCGACGAGTGGCAAAGAACCCAGGCGCCGCCCGCGCTATCGCCAGCCACCGTGGCGCGCTATCGCCAGGCGGCAGCCCAAGGGGGATCGCGATGAGCCTGCTCCCATTGCCGGAGGCCTACCGCCAACAGATCGTCAACGACCTCTTCACCTTCACCGGATCGCGCGACCCGCTCGACTTCCTGGAGAAGGTCATCTTCAAGAACAACAGCGGCCACATACAGTACATCGCCGCGCCCGGGGGGCGTCCTCTGGGAGCCTACTATCGCGACGTCATCCGTTACTGCGAGATCTCCGCCTGGGCCGAAGAGCCCCCGCTCATCCTCGCGCTGTTGAAGGCGATGCCGAACACCGTGAAGTTCGCACCCTGGATCGCGAGCATCGCCAAGGAAGGCCCGTTCATCTGCCATCCTTCCGGAAAGCCCGTGCTGGTGGCGCGAGTGGCCGCCGAACTACCGCTTTTCGGGCGCAGACAGACCCGTCTCACCGCCAAAGCCTTTGACTACTCGGCGGCTACCGGAACTGGTGAGCCCAAGCGCGTACTGCGCGTTTATGGCGGGATGGGGAAGAGCTACACCCTCAACTTCTTCCGTTACCTCGCCGCCATCCAACCGGAGAAGGCCGCGGTGCTCCACATCGATTTCGGCGACCCCGAACTCATCACGCAGGCCGCCAGCCGCAACACGCCGCTCGAACTGCTATTGGCGCAGAAACTCGAAGCGCAGGCACGCGCCGTCCGGCAGG
>JBDTPR010000358.1:0-6949 GCA_039932635.1 Candidatus Solibacter sp. | reverse complement strand
GCTAGCGTGGTATGCTTTGGAACTAGCGAGGGCTTCGCTCTGTGGACTTTCCCGCCAATTTTGAAGTGTCTGTAACGCCAAAGGGTTCCAGGCACGTCCCTATGTTTATCGCGACCTGCGCCTGACGTGGACTCATGTTCGAACTCCTGTTCAAATATCCGGCCAGCATTTTTCATAAGGGCCAGTTCGTTTTCCTGACGCCATGGCCCATCTGGCTGATGGCGATTGCGATTTTGGCCTGCGCCGGTGCGCTCTTCTGGCACGTGCGCCGCAACCACGGCATGCTCTCGGGCGCCCGCCCGATCGCCATCTGGTTGCTGGAAAGCGGCCTCGTCGCCCTCATCCTGTTCCTCCTGTGGCACCCTGCGTTGAGCATCGCCACACTCCGCCCCCAACAGAACGTGGTGGCGGTTTTGGTGGACGATTCGCGCAGCATGTCGATCGACGACGCCTCCGGCACCCGCGAAGCCGCCGCTAAAGCGACGCTCGATTCCGGCGTCCTCAAAGGCCTCTCCGATCGCTTCCAGGTGAGACTTTACAAATTCGGCCGCGAGCCCGAACGCATTCTGAAGCCCGACCAGTTGACCGCTACCGCTCCGGCCTCACGCCTCGGCGAGACTCTGGAGCGGGTGCTGGCCGAATCGTCGTCGCTGCCCCTCGGCGCCATCGTGATGCTGAGCGACGGCGCGGACAATGCCGGCGGCATCGATCTCGCCACCATCGCCGCCATTCGGCGCCAGCGCATTCCGATCCACACCATCGGCTACGGCAAGGAGCATCCCGATAAGGACGTCGAGATTACCGACGCCGTGGTGCCGGCCCGCGCCCTGCCGGATTCGAAGTTGACCGCCACCATTTCTCTACAAAGCTGGGGGCTGAGCGGTTCCAAGAGCAAGCTGACGGTCCGCGAGAGCGGCAAAGTGCTGGTCTCGCAGGATGTCACGTTCCGCGATAACGGCGTGCTGCAGCCCGAGACCCTGGTTTTCAACGGCGGCACGGCCGGACCCAAAACCATCGAGATTTCGGTGGACCCCGTCGGCGGCGAAGCCAACACGCTCAACAACAAGATCACCCGCGTGGTCAACGTGGAAGCGCGCAAGCCGCGCATTCTCTACATACAGGGCGAGCCGGTGTGGGAATACAAATTCATCCGCCGCGCTATCGAAGACTACCCCGATATCGGCATCGAACTGCCCAGTATGCTGCGCACCACGCAGAACAAGATCTACCGGCAGGGCATTCGCGACGCTAAGGAATTGGAAGACGGGTTCCCGGTCAAGCCCGAGGAATTGTTCGCGTACCAGGGCATCATCATCGGCGGGGTGGAAGCGAGCTACTTCACCGCGCCCCAGCAGCAGGCGATCAAGGACTTCGTGGATCGCCGCGGCGGCGGTCTGCTTTTCATCGCCGGACGCGCCAGCCTGAGCGATGGCGGCTGGCAGAATTCGCCGATGGCCGACCTGGTCCCGGTGCGGCTCCCCGAAAATCGCGGCACATTCCACCGCGATTTCTCCAGCGTCTCGCTGACGCAGCAGGGCGCGCAGAGCATCATCACGCGGCTCGACGAGAACACCGCCCGCAATGCCGAGCGGTGGAAGAAGATCCCGCAGATTGCAAACTACCAGGACGTCGGCGAGGCCAAGCCGGGCGCCACCACGCTGCTCGAGGTCACGCCTCCCGGCAAGCGCACCCAGCCGCTGCTGGTCACGCAGAATTTCGGCCGAGGGCGCAGCGTCCTGTTCGCCACCGAAGGCAGCTGGCGGTGGAAAATGTGGCTCGACCACGCCGACAAAACCCACGCCACCTTCTGGCAGCAGATGTTCCGCCACCTGGTCAACGACGCCCCCGGGCAGGTGGTTGCGACCACTCCCAAATCGGTGCTCAGCGACGAGACGAATGTGCCGATCCGCGTCGAAGTCCGCGACAAGCAATTCAAGCCCGTTACCAACGCCAAGGTGCAGGCGCGCTTCCTGGAACCCGATGGCACCTCAGCGACAATGGAACTTTCTCCGGTTCCGCTGGAAGAGGGTATATATGGGGGCGAGTGGAACGCCGAGAAGCCGGGCTCTTACGTTGTAGAGATCCTCGCCGGCCAGGAAGCCGAGAAAGTGGGCCAGGACGTGCTCACCTTCCGGCGGGAAGATGGCGTAGCTGAAAACTTCCACACTTCTCAGAACAAGGAACTTCTGGCCAAATTGAGCGAGCAGACCGGCGGGCGGTACTACAAGCCCAATGAGGCGTCCAAACTAACGAATGAGATTTCGTACTCTGAGGCGGGCATCACGACACGCGAAACCCGCGACCTGTGGGACATGCCGGTGATCTTCTTGCTGGCAATGGGAATCCGCGCCTCCGAGTGGCTGCTCCGCCGCAAGTGGGGAGTCGTATGAAAATATTGGCCTTGTTGCTGCTCGCCGCGTTTTCCTCTCCGGCCGCGACCTACTACCTGACCATCGCGGGACTGGGCGGCGAACTCGACTACACCCAGCGCTTCAAGATGTGGGCAGACGACATCGATAGCAGCCTGAAGAAGGCGGGTGGTGACAATGCGGTCATTACGCTAGTCGCACCCAACGCCGAGGCAGTCAAAAGTCGTCTGGCCGACATAGCGAAGCAGGCCAAGCCTGCCGACTCCCTGGTAGTCATCCTGATCGGACACGGCACCTACGACGGCCGTGAGTACAAATTCAACATCCCCGGCGCCGACCTTACGGGCAGCGATCTTGCGGGACTGATGGACCGTGTTCCGGCGCAGCGTCAACTGGTGGTCAACATGACCAGTTGCAGCGGCGGCTCGATCGAGAATCTGCACCGTGCCAACCGTATCGTGATCTCGGCCACCAAGACCGGTTCGGAAAAGAACGCCACCAACTTCGCGCGCTATTTCGCCGAAGCCCTGCGCGAGCCCGCGGCGGACACGGACAAGAACGAATCGGTCAGCGCGCTGGAAGCGTTCCGTTACGCGCAGACAAAGACCACCGAATTTTTCGACACGCAGAAGCGCCTCGCCACCGAGCACTCGGTGATCGAGGACACCGGAAAAGGAATGGGCGAAAAGAACGCCACCGCGGAGAACGGCCAGGGCAAACTTGCCGGCGCCTTCACCGTGGTGCGTCTCGGCGCCAATGCCGCCGCCGCCCGGGACCCCAATAAGCGGCCCCTGCTGGACAAGAAGGAACAGCTCGAACAAGCCATCGAGAAGCTCAAATTCGACAAGGCCGCGATGCCGGCCGCGGAGTACAAGCGCCAGCTCACCCAACTCCTCCTTGACCTCGCCAAAACGCAGGAGGCCCTCGACAAACCGTGAGGGTAAAACCAGTGAAACTTGTCCAACGGCTGGGAGCCGTATCGCTCCTGCTTGCCTTAAGCCTGCCGGCGCAGACTCTCGATCAGGCGGAAGCCTTATGGAAAGCGCGGCGCTTCAAGGAAGCGAACGAAGTTTTCAAGGCGCTCGAAGGCAAGGAGCCGAAGAACGCCAACTACAAAGCCCGCTGGGGCCGCATGATGCTCGACCACGCCCAGCCCAACGAGGCGCAGGAACTCTTCGGCGAAGCCCTGGAGCTTAACAAGAATCATACCGGCGCCCTGATGGGTCTCGCCCTGCTGGCCTCGGAGAACTTCGAAGCGCGCGCCGGAGACCTGGCTAAGAAGGCTCTCGAAATCGACCCCAAGCTGGTCGAAGCCCAGGAACTGCTCGCCAAGATCGCGCTCGAGGACAACAACAACGCCAAGGCCACCGAGGAAGCCAAAAAGGCCCTCGCGCTGGACCCGAATTCGCAACAGGCGCAGGCGATCCTCGCTACCATCGACTGGCTGGCCGACAAGAAGGATACGCCCTGGAAGCCGACCACGGCCAAAGCTTTCGAGACCGTGGGCCACTTCTTCGTGATGAACCGCCGCTACGAAGAGGGCATCCAGTATTTCCGCAAGGCCATCGAAATCGATCCGCAGCTTTATACCGCGCGATCCAAACTGGGCATCAACCTGATGCGCCTGCGCCAGAACGAAGAGGCCTACAAGCAGCTCGAAATCTGTTTCAACAACGAATTCCAGGATGTGGCTACGCGCAACTCGCTGAAGCTGATGGATAGCTACAAAAACTTCGTTACCGTTGCCAATGACCGCACCATCCTCACCCTGCATAAGAAGGAAGCCGACCTGCTGCGCCCCTATTTCCAGAGCGAAATGGAACGCGCCATGGACACTTACGAGAAGAAGTACAAGGTGAAGCTGACGAAGCCGGTGTCTGTGGAAGTCTACCCCGACCATGAGGATTTCGCTGTGCGTACGCTCGGCGTACCCGGCTTGGGCGCGCTCGGCGTGACGTTCGGCTATTCGGTGGCGATGGACAGCCCCTCGGGCCGAAAGCCCGGCACCTTCCATTGGGCCAGCACGCTGTGGCACGAAATGAGCCACGTGTACACCCTCACCGCCACCGGACATCGTGTTCCGCGCTGGTTCACAGAGGGCATGGCCGTGCACGAAGAGACTGCGATCTCGCCCGATTGGGGCGACCGCCTGAGTCCGGATGTGCTGGCCGCGATCAAGGGCAAGAAACTGCTGCCGATTGCCGAGCTCGACCGCGGCTTCATTCACCCGACGGCGCCTACGCAGGTGATTGTCAGCTACTTCCAGGCGGGCCGCATTTGCGATTACATTAACGACAAGTTCGGCTGGGATACACTCCTCGCCATGCTCCACGATTTTGGCAACGGCGGTGAGACGTCGGACGTAGTGCGCAAAAATCTCAAGATGGAGCCCGCCGATTTCGATAAGCAGTTCATCGCTTTCGTGGAGGCCGACACCAAATCCGCGGTAGATCACATCGACGAATGGAAGAAAGGCCTCAAGGGAGTCTACGAGAAATCCAAGACCAAAGATTGGGGCGCCGTCATCAAAGAGGGTACCGAGATCCGCGACATGTACCCCGATTACGTGGAAGAGCATAGCGTTTACGAAATGCTGGCCGAAGCCTACCTGGCCACCGGCAACAAGCCGAAGGCAATCGAGGAGTTGCTGAGTTACGAAAAGATTGGCGGCCGCGACCCCGAGTCGCTGAAGCTGCTGTCCAAGACCCTGGAAGAAGCGGGCCGCACCAAAGAGGCCGCCGACGCCCTGATCCGCCTGAATTTCATTTATCCAATGGACCCGGCAGCGCATCGCAGCCTGGGCAACCTGCTCCTGACGCAGGGTGATGCGAAGGGTTCGATCCGCGAGTATGCCGCCGTACTGGCGCGCAACCCTCAGGATCCGGCGCAGGCGCATTACGACCTCGCCCGGGCGTATCACGCCGACAAACAGATGGAGCCGGCGAAGGAAGAGCTGCTCGCCGCGCTGGAAGCCGCGCCGGGGTTCCGCCCCGCGCAAAAGCTACTGCTAGAATTGAGCACTACCTTAAGCAAGAACTAGAAACGGACAAAACATGTCAACAGTGACGCAGTTGGAGCCGGAAGTTCTCAAAGCGCGCATCGAGCGCTTTCGCCAGGTGCAGAGCGAGATCGTGACGCAGGTACGTCGCGTGATCGTGGGCCAGGAGGAAGTTCTGGACCAGGTGATGATCGCCCTCTTCGTGGGTGGACATTGCCTGATCACAGGTCTCCCGGGCACCGCCAAGACGCTGCTGGTCCGCACCATGGCGCAGACCCTGGGGCTGGTCTTCAAGCGCATTCAGTTCACGCCCGACCTGATGCCCAGCGACATGACGGGTACCGATATCATCGAGGAGGATCCTACCACCGGGCGCCGCACCTGGACTTTCGTGCAAGGCCCCATCTTCGGCAACATCCTGCTGGCCGACGAAATCAACCGCACTCCTCCCAAGACCCAGAGCGCGCTGCTCGAGGCCATGCAGGAGCGAAGTTGCACGGTGCGCGGCAACATTTATACGCTGCCCAATCCGTTCTTCGTGCTGGCCACCCAGAACCCGATCGAACTCGAAGGCACCTATCCGCTGCCCGAAGCACAGTTGGATCGCTTCCTGTTCAACACCGTGCTGGATTACCTGTCGGCCGAAGAAGAACTTCAGGTGGTTGACCTGACCACTGTGACCTCCGTAGCCAGCGCCGACACCGTCACTACCGCCAAGGAGATCGTCGAGTTCCAGCAACTGGTCCGCATGGTCCCCATCGGACAAAGCGTCGCGCGCTACGTCATCGAACTCGTGCGCATGACACGCTCGGCGGACCCCACCGCTCCCGACTTCGTCAAGAAGTACGTGAACTACGGCGCCAGCGTGCGCGCCGCCCAGTTCCTGGTACTGGCATCCAAGGCCCGCGCGCTGATGAAGGGCCGGTATCACGTGACCTACGAAGACGTGCGTGCCCTGTACACCGCGGTGTTGCGTCACAGAATTCTGCTCAACTTCCATGCCGAATCGGACCGGTTGAAGCAGGACGATATTCTGCGTAAGATCCTCGACGCCAAACCGGCCCCTCGCGAGTAGGGAGGCTGTGGATTCAACGCAGAGGCGCAGAGAACGCAGAGAAAGCGCAGAGAAAACCAACACCGAGAAATGGTAATGAGCCCATTGGCGACCGCAACGGATCTGAATGCTCTGACTCACAGCATCCTTGCGGCTGCGATTGAGGTCCACCGTGGGCTGGGGCCCGGGCTGCTCGAAGGCTCATACCAGGAGGCTCTCTGCTACGAATTAGCGGTGGCCGGCATTTCATTTCAGCGCGAGGTTCCGCTCCCACTGCATTATAAGAATATTCAGTTGAGTTGCGGTTACCGTCTGGATCTTTTGGTTGAAGGCGAAGTCATTGTGGAAGCAAAGGCAGTGGAGCATCTCTTGCCCGTGCATTCCGCACAGCTATTGACGTACTTGAAGTGCGCCGGCAAGCACGTCGGGCTTCTCATCAATTTCAATGTCCCAGTATTAAAGGCCGGAATCCGCCGAATGGTGAACGATTTCGCGGAGCAACCTCTATGATCGTCTTCTCTTGGTTTT
>JBDTPR010000357.1:0-6975 GCA_039932635.1 Candidatus Solibacter sp. | reverse complement strand
AGTTCCTGGCCGCTCTCCAGCATCAGCCCAATGTCCTTATGCATCCATTTGACACTAAAGTTGGTGGTAAAGTTCCGGTCGAAGACGAACGGCGCCTTGTAATTGATGAGTCCGCTCTTGGCGGCGCTGTTGTCCAGAATCTCCAGCATGAGCTTCGGATCCATGCCGCCCTTGGTGGCCAGGACCATGCCTTCGTTGAACGCCATCAGGATATTGGACAGTACCAGATTCTGGGTCAGCTTGGCCTGCAGACCCATACCGGGTCCGCCGCAATAGTAGATCTTCTTGCCCATGGGATCGAGCAGGGGACGGACGCGGTCGAAGACTTCCTGCGGTCCTCCGATCATAAAGGTCAGGTTGCCGCTCTCCGCACCAGGGGTCGAGCCGGTCACTGGAGCGTCGAGAAAATCGACACCCTTGGCCTTTAGCGCCTCGCCGATCTCGCGGCTTGCGCTCACCGCCACCGTGCTGCAATCCACCACAGTCGAGCCGGATCGGGCGCCCTGGATGATTCCGCCCTCACCCAGAATCACCTCCCTGGCCATGGCGGTGTCGCCCACGCACAGGAAGATCACGTCGGCGTTCTCCGCGACCTCTTTCGGCGTGCCGCAGAACCGCCCCTTCTCCGTGTCGGCGAGTTTCTGCGCCTTCGCCGTACTATTGGTCCACACCGCGACCTCGTGTCCGGCGCGTAGAAGATTGCGAGCCATGGGATAGCCCATCAGCCCAAGTCCGAGGAATCCAAGTTTAGCCATGAGTTTCGATTGTACGAGACTGGCGGCGGCCGCCACAATTGGGTTCGTTCCGTCAACTCACGCCAGGAAAGCCCGCCAGGTCGCGATCACCATCGTGTGCGTCACGATAGCGGCGCGTATGCTGCCCGCCTGATTTCGTGCGCGGCCGCAGAACCATCCAAGGGTGCCGGCGATGATCCACCATTTCCAGTTGGGGAACTGGCGGAACCAGAGGTGAGCCGCGCCAAACAAAATGGAGGTGAGGATGAGGGCGGTCCGGCGGCTCCAGGTCCAGTCCTCGAGCCACTGCTGGAGGACGCCGCGGAAGAGGAATTCCTCGGCCAAGGCCGTCCCGAAGAGGGCTCCGATCACGTAGCCCGTAAGCTTCAGCGGATCGTGGGGCGCGACCAGCTTCCCTGCCTGCAAGACGAACCCCAGGACGATCCCAAAGGGAAGAAAATACAGAAAGTTTTTCGCGCCGATCCGCCAATCCTTACGGGTGGGCAGGAAGCCGTAGCCGGTTTCTCGAATCCGGCGTTCCAACATCAACACCAGAATCGACATTATTACCAGAGTCAGATCGGTGAGGATGAAGATCTGCACCCCTTTATAAGGAGTGGGATAGATCGAGGCGCCGTAGCGGCCCAGTTTGACCGCCGCGAACAACAGCAGGAAGCCCGCGTCCGTCAGCGGGTGGACGGGCAGCACGCGATACCAGAGTCCGAGAGCGAGGGCTAACGCGATCAACTTTACGAAGCTCAGGAGCTCGAAGTGAATCGCCCCCGAGCAGCATGCCAGATACGGCAGGGCCGCGCAAGCTACCAGAAAGCCAGGGAGCGGCGCGCCTGCAAGTTGTTCCCGTATCCTCGGAAAGGCCGGTACCAGATAGAATGGGTACACAATGAGGAACGCGGCGAGCGAGGGCAGCGCAGCCCAGTTTGGAATACCCTTCCAACGGGAGAAGCCCAGCCCGATCACGCTCAGCAGCAACCAGCCGATCCACAGCGTCGTCCGGAAGCCCCTGGACGTGTTCGTCATCGCGCTCATTTTAGCATCCGTGCTCTTGAACGCCCCTCTGCGCGCACAGGATCCGCCGCCGAATTTGATCAAACTGGTGGCGCACCGCGAGACGGAAACAGAAAAGGAACGCGCCGAGTATATGTACCGCCAGGGGGTCACGATCGACGAAATGGACGATCACGGCGCCACCCGCGGCCAGTACCGCGAGGCTCGGGACGTCATCTTCTCGCCGCAGCACGACCGCACCGAGGAGATGATCGGCAGCCCCAGCCACGCGCTCAAGAACCTCATCCTCACCGAGGAAGATTTTCAGGACATACGCAACATCCAGCCGCTGGTGCTGACCGAGGACCGCTTGTGGAACTACGACACCAAGTTCCGCGGCGACGAGACCATGGACGACGTGGATTGCTGGGTTTTGCAGGTGCGGCCCCGCCAGATTCTGCAGGGGCAGCGCTTCTTCGACGGCATGGTGTGGGTGGATAAGAAGGACTACAATATCGTGCGGATGGAGGGTCAGGCGGTCCCTCAGATCCGCACCACGAAGACCGAGAACCTGTTCCCCAAATTCACCACCATTCGCAAGCCGCTGGACGGCAACCACTGGTTCCCGGTCTATACTTATGCCGATGACACCCTGCGGTTCCGTACCGGGCCGCAAAGAATCCGCCTGCGCATAGCCTATAGCAACTACAAAAAGTTCGGGGCGGAGAGTACGCTAATAGTGAAATAGGCGCTCTGAAGCAACCCATGAAGAAATCGACCAAGGTAAGTTTGACGGTCGTCACGGCGATGGCCCTGGCGTCGTGCGGGCGGTCGCGTCGCGATCCCTGCGAGCAGGGGACGTTTAGCGACATGGCTTGCGAGGAGGCGGTGCGCTCCGGAGGATATCACTATGGCGGCACCTGGTTCCCGATGGTGTACCACTATCCATATCCTTACTACTACGATACTTACCGCACCTATGTCAGCCGCGGCGGCCGGGTGAGTTCGGCGCCCGCCGGCAGTTATGCACGCCCGAGCAGCTCGTCGGGTGTGACGCGCGGCGGCTTCGGATCGACAGGGTCGAGCCATTCGTCGGGATCGAGTTCGGGGTCATAATCATGCGCAGAATCGCGGCAACACCGAGGCCGAACTGGCAGGGCAAGGTCGAGGAGGCCGGGCTTACCTGGCATACCGGCGAAACGCCCTACTGGAACGAAGCGGCCTTTTACGAGTTCACCGCCAAGGAAGTCGACACGCTGGAAAAGGCGACTAACGAACTGGAGACGATGACTCTCCAGGCGGCGCAGCACGTTATCGACAACAAGCTATACAGCCGTCTCGGCATTCCAGAAATCGCGATCCCGCTGATTGAGAGCTCGTGGGAGGCGGAGCCGCCTTCGCTGTATGGGCGTTTCGACCTGGCTTACGACGGCGTCAATCCACCCAAGCTGCTGGAATACAACGCGGATACGCCCACGTCACTGCTGGAAGCGGCGGTCGTGCAGTGGTACTGGCTACAGGAATGCCAACCCAAACGCGATCAGTTCAACTCGCTGCACGAGCGCCTGATCGGGCTTTGGAAGGAACTTGCCAAATACCTGCCGGGACGACGCATCGATTTCTGCTCGATGGACGACGCCGAAGACGGCATGACCGTCACTTATCTTCAGGACACGGCGCAGCAGGCCGGCCTGGAGGCATCGATATTTCCGATCGACGAGATCGGTTGGGACGGCAGCGGTTTCGTTGGACCGGAAGATCATCCCCTGGGCGCGGTCTTCAAGCTGTACCCGTGGGAATGGATGATGCGCGAAGAATTCGGCAAACACATTGCCGAGGCTGACACCGTCTGGATGGAACCGCCCTGGAAGATGCTGCTCTCCAATAAGGGGATCCTGCCGATTCTCTGGCAGCTCTTCCCGCGCCACCCCTACCTGCTGGAGGCCAGTTTCGACGGTCCCGGCCTCATGATGGCCTGGGCGAAGAAGCCGCTACTAGGGCGCGAGGGCGCCAACATTCTGCTGCATCAGCCCGGCAAGGACATCGAAACCCCCGGGGATTACGGCGATGAGGGTTTCATCTTTCAGCAAATGGCCGCGCTTAAGGCGTTCGATGGCATGTATCCGGTCATCGGCAGCTGGCTGATCGGCCATGAGGAGGGCAATGTCGCGGCAGGCATGGGAGTGCGCGAAGCCGATTCCCCCATCACCACCAACACCAGCCTCTTCGTCCCCCATCTGTTCGACTAGGAGAGGCTGCCGGCTGTTTACGCGGGCGAAGTGCGAGTGGACTACCCGATGAAATCGAAAAGCGTGGTTCGGGGCATCTTGGCCTGCATCTGGAACGCGGCCTGCAATTGTGTAGTCCCCTGCGTCATCATCAGGGCCGCGGCCGTGATGTCGGCATCCTCTTTCTGACTGAGTTCTGTCTTTAGCTGCACGTCGTAACTGGAACTGTAGCTGCTCGAATCGGCAATGCGATTCTGCACGGTACCGTAGAATGCCTGCGCGGTGCCCAGATGGCCTGCCGCCTGTTGGATAGACGCGTTCGCAGTCGAGACCGCGGCCGAATCGTTGGCCAGCAACGCCACTTGCAGTCCGTTCAACGCCGCGAATACATTGTCAGGCGCCAGTGAATCGTCGGCGTTGCGGGTGTCGAAGACCTGCGAAGCGCTGCGCGCCACGGCAAAACTGCCGCCGGTGGAATCTTCCACCCGCCGCGTCGCCAGCGAGTTGGTAAGTCTCGCAACTCCGGTGTCGGAAGTGGAATCGATCTGATAAGGCGGCGCACTGTCGGTATCGCCGCCGAAGATGTACCGTCCCTGCACGGTGGTGCGGCTGATCGCAACCATCTGCTCTAAAAGCGATTGTACTTCTCCCGCCATTCCCTGCCTTGATGCGTCATCGAGAGTGAAATTGGCTCCCTGCGAGGCCAGCACGCGAGCCCGGTCCATGATTTTCGCCGCCGCGGTGAGCGCGCTATCGGCGGCATCGGCATCGCTTTGCGCAACCGCCAGATTCTCGTGGACCTGATCGTTGTGTACCGAGTCCGTGCGCAATTGCAGAATGGTATCGATTTCCCCGGGACCGTCCGACGCCACGTTGACGCGCTTGCCGCTGGAAGCCTGTCTGGCGGCATTATCCACCCGTCGCTGTACGCGTTCTACATTGGCTAAGAATCTTTCCGATGAAGGATTGAGATTGCTGATCATACGGTTACCTCAAGATGTTGATGGTTGTCTCGGTAAGTTGGTCGAGCACACTGAGAAATTTGGACGTGGCCTGATAGGCCCGCTGAAATTGCATCAGAATGGTCGCCTCCTCATCCAGCGATACACCCTGGTATTGCTGGCGGAGATCCTTGGCCTGGCTGAGCAGCGATTGCTGCACGTCCTGGTTGTTCTGGCCATCGCGCAAGAGCGAGCCGACGCGTGCCGCCATCTCGCCGAAAAACTGGCTGAAGCTAAGCCCATTGACCTTATCGGCGTCCTGCAGTGGATTTGCCATCGCCGATAGCGCCAGCGGCACACCGTTGGACACCTCGGGAGGTCCGGTGCTGATGGACGCCAATTGCTCCGCTGTCAGGTCGGGATTCACCGAAAGGGTTCGGGCGACCGCAGTGGCGTCCGTCGTGTCGTAGGTGAAGAGCGGGACCCCTGCCTCCGCTGGCGGACCGTTGGTGATATTCCCGCTGGTCAACAGTTCGTTGACGCGGTCCGCGAACTGCTTGGCCATCACATTCAAACTCCCGGCTTGCGTGCTGTCGCCCATGATCTCGGGCAGGATCTGGTTGCGCAGCTTTAGCAGCGCGCCGAGTTGGCCTCCCGTAGTCTTGCTGGTTACGTCGCTGCCATCCGAGGCGATAACCCGCATCACCGCCGGGCCACTTGGGTTGACTGGTACGGGCTCCTGCGGCTGGTATAGCGACGCATTGAGCGCGAAGGCCCTGTCGCCCAAGAGTAGCGGCGATTCGCCGTTCAGCATCAGGTTCACCGTACCGTCATTCTGGAACGTCGCATCCACGTCTACCAGGCTCGATAGTTCTTCGAGCGCCGCATGCATGCGGGCGTCCAACCCGCTGTCATGATTGTTCCCCTGCATCGCGAGTTGGTTATAGCCCTGTAACTCTGCGACGGTTTGATTCACCTGAGCGACAGTGCGTCCCACCTGCAATTCGGTATCGCGCGCTCGCGCGAAGATATCGTGGGAAGTGCGTTGAAAATTGTATGCCAAATCGCTGGCGCGCTCGATCACCGTCTGCCTGGCCGACTGATTGTCCGGAATTGCGCCCCATGCCGAGAAACTCTGCAACAGGTTATTGAGAGCCTGTGGAATACCCTGATTACCCGAAATATCGAAGTTAGACTGAATCGAGGTCAGGCTATCGACCAGTTGTGTATCGTAACCGAGGGCACTGGTCTGCCGGCGCACGGCCAGTTCGGCATATTCGCTGCGTGCCGACACCACCGAGCCAGCGCGAACTCCTCCAGTTACTCCACCCGCGGGATCGAAGGGTAGCGCGTGCAGATCCAGACGCTGTTTGGCGTAGCCCGCCGTCGAAGCGTTGGCGACATTGTTCTGGGCAACTTCCAGCACACGCCCGTACGCATCCAGGGTACCGGCGGTGGATAGGAGGGATGCAAGTAGATTCGACATAACGATTAGCCTTCCAGACAGATGCGATGTCCATGCAGCAACGGCGCGGGCTCCCCGGTCTTCGTATAGCCGCCCGTCATGGCACCCCGGATCTGCAGCCAGTTCGAGTGAAATTCGGCTGCCCCCCGCAGCAGACGAGAGGTCCGCTGGACACTGCGCCTCAAATGCCAAGCCTCCGCCAGGGTGTCCGCGTCCCCCTTCCACAGGGTGAGCTCGGGCTGCCATTCCGCCAGTTGCCTGCCGGCCTCTTCCAATATGGTGGAGCAACGCTCCAGGGCTTCGGGCGAGGGCTTCAGCAGCAGGCTGCTGGCGAAATCCACCTGCTGCCGTGCCGATACCACCTGGTCGACCAATTCCCGGGCGCTCATTTCCCTACATCACCGCGCTCAGCGCCTCGGAGATAATTCCCTGGCTGGTGCCGACCGGATCTGGCCGGTAACTGCCGGCCTGAAACTGCGCCGCCAACTGCTGCACCCGTTCGGCCCGGCCGGTTTCGAATGTCCCGAGCGTCCGAGACAGACGGCTCAACGTACCCGAGAACTCGACCTGATCGCCCGAAGGGTCAACCTTGGAGCCTGAAA
>JBDTPR010000356.1:0-6982 GCA_039932635.1 Candidatus Solibacter sp. | reverse complement strand
GTGAGAGAACTCCATGCCCATCAGAGCCGCGACCGTGAGGGAGCGGTGGTTTCCGAGGGTCGGAGAGTCTTCAAACCTCGCCCACAATTTCGTTGTCCACGTAGCACCATATCCAGCTTTCACCGGGCTCCAGTGAGCGCACCAGCGGATGCTGCGTATGGTGATAGTGCTTCGTCGCGTGCTTGTTCTTCGAGGAATCGCAGCAACCCACCTTGCCGCATTCCATGCACAAGCGCAGGTGAACCCACGAGTCGCCCATTTTCAGGCACTCCTCACAGCCATGCTTTCTGGTGTCGGTGAACTTAACCTGATCCAGGTGCGAACAGACTTTGCTCATCGTTTCCCCTCCGTGAATCTATTTCGCGGCGCGCGTAGCGTCCATTTTGGCTTTCATCGTCTGAGGTCCCGCGCTCAGCGTAACGTCGCCCTTCAGATGCTCCGCATCCAGCGCGAGTTCGAATTTGAAGACGCCCTGTCCCACCGAGACTTCTAGCGTGACCTTGCCGCCATCCACCGCGCCCTTATCGATCGGTAATTGTTGCTCCGCGCTCGGTCCCGCCGTGCCCGTGAGCTTCGCGCCGTCCTGTTTCAGGATCAGGTGAATCGTATCGTCCTGCACCTGTCCATCGGGACCAGTTACCTTCAAGCTCCCGCTCCAGGTCCCGGTGACATCGGCTGCGCTGGCCGACAGCGTTAGCGCCAACACAAGCGCAAGTGCGGCGAGTAATTTCATTAAGGCCTCGCCCTAGAGTAGCGCAACCTCGCAAAAAAGGCGAAAGCCAGAGTTATCCTTGTCCGCGTACTACAGTGACAATCGATACCGTAGTAGGCTGAAGATGAGTATGACTCACACTTGGCTCCTCGCGCTGAACCTTATCGCCGCGCCCGCCGCCGCGCAGGACGCCGCCGCCCTACTCGCCAAAGCCGTCAACGCCTTCGAGAACAATCAGCAGAACGAGAAGCACTGGAACTGGAGCATCGTCGAAACCCGCCACATCGAGGACCGCTCCGGCAAGACGGTCGAGACCTTCCCCTCCGTCACTTCCGAATCCGTCATTCGCACCAATGGCCGCCGCTGTAACGCGCTCAACGAATGGGGCGACGGCCTCGAGCCCTACATGAAGGGCGCCGAACCCGACCAGCGCTGCCAGGCCTTCAACGCCCTCTCCACGCCCTTCCAGGTGCCGCTGCTGCTCTCCTCCACCCAGGCCAAAATCGTCGCCCGTACCGGGAGCGCCATTCGCATCGCCATCCAGCCCGACCCCTCGAAGTCCAAGTCCGCCGCCTACGAAGTGCGTTGCGCTGCCACTCTCAAAGCCACCGTGGAACTCGACCCGGCCACTTACTTCCCCATGAGCATCGAAGGCGAAGTTGCCGGCACCGGCTGCAATGGCAGCTTCCAGCCCGTCATCCATTACTCGAGCTACGACCGCCGCCCCATGATCAGCCAGTTCCGCAAGGGCGCGACCTTCCGCATCGTCTACCAGCGGCAGGAAGATAAGTTCGGCAATCCCGCCAATAGTTACTGGATCTCCACTATCCAACACTATGTGCAGCCCTGGGATTCCGATTCCCGTCTCCTCTTCTACTGGGGACGCCAGATTTCGGTCAGGAACACCACGGGCCGGCACATGGTGAAAGAAGTGAAGACCACCGCCCAGGAATTCGGAGCCGGCTCCCAACTTATATTCAAGTAGGACTTACTTACTTCCCAACTTACTTCCCCCGCACCGCACCAGCCGCCGGTGCCAGATTCGCGGGATACGCATGATCCAAAATGCTCCACATGAAATCCGCGCCCATCCGTGCCTGGTTGTGGCAGCTCATGCATCCCAATTCCGGCCGTCCCTGATCGAACGTCTCCATCGATAAATTCGCAAACGCCGATTTCGCCGACGTCCCGTTCCCCGTACCGGGGAACGTATTGAAGATTTCCCCCGTCTTATTAGCTGGAACCGGCACTGCCTGATTCCCGGGCTGCAACGGCCACTGCGTGACGATCAGCTTGTAGTACTCCCACGCCGAGCCCTTCAACAAATCCTGGTACGCGCGATTCGTTACCGACGTATCGAAATGGATCGGCGCCTGCGCCGACCGCACCACGTTGAATGCCCGCGCCGGCTGCTTCGCCAGCGGGACCAGCGGTAGCGGATTCTCCGCCGGCATTGACCCCGGTGTCCCGTCATTCAACGTGAACGTCCCCACCGCCCCCTGGAAATTCGGCGCCGTATCCACCTGCTCGAAGGACGACCAGATCCACTGCGGCCGGCTCGCCGTCTTCTGCACGATGTGCAATCCCACCAGCCCCACCGTCACCGTCGAGCACTTGCCCGTCCCCGGATCCTTCACCACCGCCTTGCGCATATAAAATCGCTTGCGCCGCGCGCCTGAAAACCCGGCCATATCGAGCCACGCCGCCTTGATCGCAACCGACCCGTTCGGAAACTGGTACACCGGCGTCTCCGGCCGCGGACTCGGTATCGGAGGCAAATGCTCCCGCAGATAAAACTTGTTCGCCACAATCGCATCGAACATCGCCTTGTTGTACAGCGTCTGATACCGCAGGTACCGCCCATTCTGCGCCGCCACCGGACCCGCCAGTTCGCCGATCCCCGCCTGTCCGATATCGTCGATCCCGCTCTTCGACGCCAGGATCACCCCGCCGAATCCCGCCGCCGCCCTGCACGCATTCTGCGCCCCCGCTTCCGCCGCGTTGAAATCCGCATTGGGCGCCGACCCGTCGTCGTGAAAAATCTCCCACAGCGATTTGTACGTCTCGAATACCCTCGGCCCCGGTGCGCCCACCGCGCGAGTCGCGTCCGCCACGCCGCGCTGCCCCTTCGCCGCCGGCCACACCATCGCCACGAATGCCTTCCACGAATAGTCGTCGAAATAGTCGATGGTCAGTGCCGTGAAGGGATTCGGTATGCAGACGTCCGCGGGGATTTCCGGCGACCCCGCCGACCGCACCACCTTCGTCGGGCAGTCCGCCGCCCTGGCCGTAATCGGGGCCAGGGCCAGTAACCAAAAGGCGAACAACCAAACACTCAAAATTCCGCGCACCGTGGGCAAGCAGTAGTCTAACCAATCCCCGCCGCGCCATGCAAATCTAGTAGACTACCTCAAGGCACAAGGAGACCCCGGTATGGTCAGCAGACGAGATTTTGGAAAGATCGCCCTCGCGGGCCTCCCCCTGTCGGCGTTATCCGGCGCTGCCATCGATTCCACCGTTAACGGCGTCCACCTCGGCGCCAGCACCTACTCCTTCCGCGATTTCCCGCGCACCAAGGGGCAGGACATCGTCGATCCCGTCATCAAGGCCCTGCAATTCTGCAAGGTCGGCGAAATCGAACTCTATTCCCCCACCATCGAGCCCGCCGGAGCCAGTCTCCCGCCCGAAGCGCCCGCGCCCTACGGCATGCCGCGACCGGCCCGAGTGCCCCGCACCGAAGAGCAGGCCGCGCTCGAAAAATCCAATCGCGAAGAACTTCGCCGCTGGCGTGAGTCCGCGCCCGTCTCCCACTTCGAAGCCATCGCCAAAAAGTTCGAAAGCGCCGGCGTCAGAATCTACGCCTACACCGTCAACTTCAACGACACCTTCTCCGATGGCGAAATCGACGCTGCCTTCAGCCAGGCCAAAGCCTTGCGAGCCGATTGCGTCGCTACCTCCACCACCCTGAGCATGGCGAAGCGAGTCGCGCCCTTCGCCGACAAGCACCAGGTAACCGTCGCCCTTCACGGCAATTCTAACCTCGACCCCAACCGCTTCGCCTCCGCCGAAAGCTTCGCGAAGGGCATGGAACTCTCGAAGTTCTACAAAGTGAACCTCGATATCGGCCACTTCACAGCCGCCAACTTCGACGCCCTGACCTACATCCGCGAGAACCACGACCGCATCACTCACCTCCACATTAAGGACCGAAAAAAGAACGACGGAACTAACGAAAGTTTCGGAGAAGGCGACACCCCGATCAAAGCTGTCCTGACACTTCTCAAAAAGGAACGCTACCCAATCCGAGCATTCGTGGAATACGAATACCTGGGCATAAGAACCTCCCCCGAAGAAGTAAAGCGCTGCATGGACTACATGCGAACAGCCCTGTCCGCCTGACCGCTTTTGTGGGGCAGACTTCAGTCTGCGCACCGACTTCAGTCGGTGCACCGGCCGAAGGCCGGGGTCTTCTTAAGTCAGCAGAACCATCCCGGTTCGCCACACCGCAAACTGAACTCGGCGCGCCGGGGCCCAACCTTAACGTCCTTAATAATTTCTTTACGCGGAAACTGTAGCGCCTCCAGCCCCCATCGGCGTAAGGTGAAGACACGGTATGGACAAGGGCAAACAGCGGCGCACGATTCTCTCCTGGCTGATCGTCGGCGGCTTGTTCCTGCTCTGCGCCGTCCTCGGCGTCCTCCAGTACCGCTGGATCGGCGAAGTCAGCGAAGCCGCCCGCGACCGCCTGCACGTCAGCCTGCAAGCCAGCCTCACGCGCATCAGCCAGGAGTTCTCCACCGAAATCGCCAACGCCTGCCGTGCCCTGCTGGCCCCTGCCGGTGACTCGCAGGAAGCCGACATCGCCGCCAATTTCGCGCAGTGGAAGAAGACCGCGCGCCACAATTTAATGTTTCGCCATATCGCCCTCGCCACACCCGAAGGCCAGAAGCTGACGCTCCGCATGCTCGACCCCATCAAAGACGCCTTCGTCCCCGCCGAGTGGCCGGAAGAATGGAGTTCCACCCGCGAGCGCCTGCAAAATTTCATGTCCTCCGAACCCCGTGGAGGCCGCGGCTTCCCGGGCCCTCCGGCCGATGACCAGGGCCTCGTCTTCGATCTCCCCGCGCTCTCCATCCCCGCCGCCGGACGCGGAGGCATGCAGTTCTCGCGCGGCGAGAATCCCACCCTCATCTTCGAACTCAACCCCGACTACGCCCGCGACGTCATTCTCCCCGAACTCCTCCAGCGTCACCTCGGCAACGCCGGCGTCCTCGATTATCAGGTCGAAGTCGTCACCCGCCAGCGGCCCCCTACCTTCATCTATCGCAGCGATCCCACAGCCCACGTTGCCGAAAACGCCGACGCCTCCATCGGCCTCCTCGATTCCCCCTTCGACCTTATCTTCCGCAGTGGCGGCGGGCGCGGCCGCGGACGTGGACCCGGACGCGGCGGACCCGGCGACTTCGGTCGCTGGCAAATGTTCGTCCGCCATCGCGCCGGTTCGCTCGAAGCCGTCGTCGCCCAGGCGCGCTGGCGCAACCTGGCCGTCACCGCCGGAGTCCTCCTCCTCATGCTGGCCAGCGTCGGCGCGCTAATCACGTTCACTCGCCGCGCCCAGAAACTCGCCGACCTTCAACTCGATTTCGTCGCCGGCATCTCTCACGAACTCCGCACGCCGCTCACCGTCATCCACACCGCCGCCTACAATCTGCGCGGCAAGCTCGCCGCCAACCCCGCCACCGTCGAACGCTATGGCGTCCTCATTCAACAGGAGAGCGGCCGCCTCAAGGAATTAGTCGAGCAGGTGCTTCGCTTCTCCAGCGCCGCCTCGGGACGAGTCATCCAGAATCCCGAGCCCATGTCGATCGCCACCACTCTCGAAGACACCCTCGACACCGCCAAAGCCGTCATGCAATCCGCCGGCTGCACCCTCGAGACCAACATCGCCCCCGGCCTGCCCGAGGTCTTGGGCGACCCGATGGCGCTCAAACAGGCTCTTCTCAACCTTCTCCATAACGCCGCCAAATACGGCGCGGGCGAGACCCATTGGGTTGGCGTCTCGGCCGCCCGAGTCGGTGGCGATGCGCGGCCCGGTGTCGAAATCCGCGTCGCCGACCGCGGCCCCGGCATCCCCCACGACGAGCAGTCCCGGATCTTCGAACCCTTCTTCCGCGGCCGCACCGCGCAGCAGGATCAAATCCACGGCACCGGCCTCGGCCTCCACCTCGCCCGCAAAATCTTCGAGGCGCACGGCGGTAGCATACAGTTGAAGAGCGCAGCCGGCAAGGGCGCCGAATTCATCGTCCGCCTCCCCGCCGCGCCCGGAGCCTCCGCATGAACGCGCGCATACTTTTGGTGGAAGACGAACCCGGTCTCGTGATGACCCTCTCCGACCTCCTCGGCGCCGAGGGTTACGAAGTCGAGAGCGCCACCGATGGACCCACAGGCCTCGCCAAGGCCGTCAAGGAAAAATACGACCTCATCGTCCTCGACGTCATGCTCCCCGGCAAGAGCGGCCTCGAAGTCTGCCGCGAACTCCGCCAGCAGGGCAACGACGTTGCCGTCCTCATGCTCACCGCCAAGACCCAGTTATACGACCGTGTAGTGGGCCTCAAACTCGGCGCCGACGACTACCTCACCAAGCCCTTCGAACCACCAGAGCTGTTAGCCCGCATCGAAGCCCTCCTGCGCCGCGTCAAGCACGACACGCCCACCGCCGTAGCGCGCTATTCCTTCGGCAACGTAGAGATCGATTTCGAAAGAGGCGAAGTCCACAAATCAGGAGCCGAACTAAATCTGGCCGCCAAAGAACTGGAACTTCTCCGCTACCTGATAGATCGCCGTGGAACGGTAGTTTCCCGCGATGAACTCTTAGAAGCCGTCTGGGAATATCAGCCCGGAGTCTCCTCGCGAACCATAGATGTACACGTGGCCTGGCTCCGCCAAAAGCTGGAAGACAACCCGCAAAACCCCCGCCACATCCACACCGTAAGAGGAGTAGGCTACCGTTTCGCCGCCTGACACGCTAGTCTTCTCTTCTCTGCGTATTACTCTGCGCTTATCTCTGCGTCTCTGCGGTGAATAGACAGTTGCCGTTTCCCTAACATCCAAAATTTCGTAGCAATCGCATCAATAACATACGGCTTTTTTTCTCAAACTCCCTCTACCCCCATGCTACTTCCTTAGTTATGGCAACCCCAGCTCAACTTGAAGCCAACCGCGCCAACGCGCAGCGTTCCACCGGACCCCGCTCCGTCGAGGGCAAGTCCG
>JBDTPR010000355.1:0-6991 GCA_039932635.1 Candidatus Solibacter sp. | reverse complement strand
CGAATAGCTGGGTGATTGCCACCGCGCTCGGAATCTTCATCGCGGGCTTCTCCTCGATTCTCACCGGACTCAACTTCATCGTCACCGTGCACCGCATGCGCGCGCCCGGCATGACGTGGTTCCGCCTGCCCCTCTTCGTGTGGGCCAACTACGCCACCAGCCTGATCCAGGTGCTCGGCACCCCCGTGCTGGCCGTGACCATCGTGCTTCTGTTCGTCGAGAAGGTCTTCCACCTCGGCATCTTCGACCCCGCCCGCGGCGGCGATCCGGTGCTCTTCCAGCACCTCTTCTGGTTCTACTCGCACCCCGCCGTGTACATCATGGTGCTGCCTTCCATGGGCGTAGTGAGCGAACTGATCAGCACCTTCTCCCGCAAAGCCGTCTTCGGCTACGCTTTTGTGGCGTTCTCCAGCGTCGCCATCGCGGTGCTTGGCTTCCTGGTGTGGGGACATCACCTCTTCGTCAGCGGACAGTCGCTCTACGCAGGCATGGTGTTCAGCTTCTTAAGCTACTTCGTTGCTATCCCGTCGGCCATTAAAGTCTTCAACTGGACCGCCACCCTTTATAAGGGCTCCATCTCTTTCCAGACCCCGATGCTCTATGCCTTCGGCTTCATCGGCCTTTTCACCATCGGCGGACTCACCGGACTCTTCCTGGCAGCCCTGGGCATGGACATCCACGTCACCGATACTTACTTCGTGGTCGCCCACTTCCACTACATCATGGTGGGAGGCGCGCTCATGGGCTACCTCGGCGGCATGCACTTCTGGTGGCCCAAAATGACCGGCCGCATGTATCCCGAAGGGTGGGCGAAGCTCTCCGCGCTGGTCATCTTCCTAGGCTTCAATCTCACGTTCTTCCCGCAGTTCATCCTGGGTTACCTCGGGATGCCGCGCCGTTACCACGTTTATCCCGAGGAGTTCCAGGTGCTCAACGTTCTGTCGACCGCCGGCGCCAGCGTCCTGGCCGTCGGCTATATGATCCCGATGATCTACTTCATCTGGTCGCTCAAATGGGGTAAGGTCGCTCCCATGAATCCCTGGGGCGCGACCGGGCTGGAATGGCAGACCGCTTCCCCGCCGCCCGTGCACAATTTCGAGGAGACGCCGATTGTGACCCGTGGCGCTTATGATTACTCCGGCGTAGTCAGCGAGGAGGTTGAAGTTGGCTGACCACGGTCACACCGAAACCTTCGCGCTTCGCGTGCAATTCGATACCGAAGCCCAGCAGAAGGACGCATCCACTCTCGGGATGTGGATCTTCCTGATTACCGAAATCATGTTCTTCGGCGGCATGTTCGCCGTCTACACCGTCTACCGCAACTGGTATCCGGAAGTCTTCAAAGTCGCGTCCACCAGCCTGAACCAGATCATTGGCGCCATCAATACCGGCGTATTGCTGCTCTCCAGTTTCACCATGGTGATGGCGGTGCGCGCGGGACAACTCGGCCAGCAGAAGATGATCATCTGGTTCCTGATCCTCACCCTGCTTTTTGGCGGGGTCTTCCTCGGCGTCAAGGCCTACGAGTGGTACGAGAAGTTCGAAGAGCACCACATTCCCGGCCAGGCCGAATTCCACCTGGAAGGCCTTCCGCAGCAGGAACAGGGACACGCCCAGCTCTTCTTCTCCATCTACTTCGCCATGACGGGGCTACACGCCTTGCACATGGTGATCGGCGTCGGCATCCTGCTCACCCTGATCTTCCAGGCGAAGGCCGGTAAATTCGCCGCCAACTACTACACTCCGGTGGATGTCGCGGGACTCTACTGGCACTTCGTCGACGTCATCTGGATCTGGCTGTTCCCGCTACTCTACCTGATCGACCGCCACACCCCGGGGAAATAACATGGACCACCAACAACAGATCGACACGGAACATACGCATATCGATACTGTCGGAACCTATGTGAAGATCCTGGTGGCGCTGCTCATCGCCACCGGACTCACAACGTGGGTCGCGACGCTCCCCTTGGGGAACTTCAGCACCATCGTCGCGCTCAGCATTGCCACCGGCAAGATGCTGCTCGTATCGCTCTTCTTCATGCACGTCCGCCACAGCAGCAAGCTAACTAAACTGATCGTAGTGGGCGGACTGCTCTGGCTGGCAATCCTGCTCGTGCTCACGATGACCGACTTCTTAAGCCGGGGCATTCTAGGCGTCGCCGGCAAGTAGGGCAGGCCTAACGGCCTGTCCTTCTACTGTTCCTTCGCCGCTGCGCGGGCCGCAGTGATCTTCTCCACTTCGGCCAACTGCGCCCGAACCTTGGGCAAATCCTCTGCCGTGGGCGCGTACTTGATGTACACCTTGAACTGCGCGGCAGCCCCCACGTAGTCTTTCTTCATCGCCATCAGCATTCCCAGAATGTGGCTGACTTTCGGAATCGCGTGCCGCGTGTCCAGGCGATCGGCGATCACCGCGCTCTTTTCCGCCTCATCGAAATTCTGCAGATTGTAATTCGCCACCGAGTTGAAGAAGAACGCCTGAGGATAGTCGAACGGATCCAGCTTCACCAGTTTTTCCGTGACTTCCGCCAGTCCCTTCCACTTCGACGCCTGCAATTCCAGAATCGCAATCTGATAGTAAGGCTTCACGAATTTGGGGTCGTTCTCAATCGACAGGTTGAAGTACTTGCGCGCCATGTCCGGCTTATCCTGACCCGCCTGCAGCATGCCGAGTTCGTACCAGACGGTGGAGTATTTTGGGTAGATCTCCACGGCCTTCTCGAAGCTCGCCTGCGCATCGGCGAACTTCTTTTTCTTGAGGGCGTCAATGCCCTTGTCGTAGGCTTTACGCGCATCCTTCGGCGCGGCCAGCGACACCGCGCTCACCGTCCTGCCTTCTTCCGCCGGACCGTTCCGGTGCAACAGGATCGTACCTATATCGGGATTGTCCATCGCGCGCCGCCCCGCCAGTGGCACGGTCTGTGACCGGTATCCCGCCTGCTTGGCCTGAAGGTCGCAACCCATATACTTGCGCTCGCCCGAATCGCCGCGAGTGCCAAACGGGCTGGTCATATTACCGCCCGGCACGCTCGCCGAACTGAGCGAGCTGAACGAACTCATTTCGCTCGCATCCTGGATCACCCCATTGCGCCTGCCCAGTTCGATCGCGAAGTAGCCTTTCGTATCCGTGTACCCCTCGCTGTGCGGCGTGCCGTTGCACACCGTCTCGATGGTCACCGACTCGACAGGCGACGTGCCGTCCTCCATCATCACGCGGCCGCTAACGAAAATCGGCTGCGGGATGCTGACCGGCTGATTCTGGGGCGTGCTCGGCGTCGTCGTAGTGGGTACGTTGGTCGTGCGTCCACCAGTTCCGCCCGTCGTCCCGCCTGTGTTCCCGGCGCCGCCGCCGGTTGTTCCCCCGCCGGTGGAAGGCGGTGCCGGCGCACCCCCGCCTGTCGCTTGCCCAACCGCGGCCGCCGGAATCATCAGGCCTACTGCAGCCGCTGTCGTAAACACCCTCACCCGTATCCTCGAGGCCATCGCCACCTCCAACTTCTGCCCAATATTATCCCACCAAAAATTGGGTTACGAACCGCAACGGATGTTAATAGGCGCTGTAATACACAGGTGCGACACAGGTGCGGAAACCTGGCGGCGGCGTGTTGCTAGAATGAACTCGCAAGGAATTTATGCTAAAGCCATCCATCTATCCCGCCATCGCTCTCTTCGCCATTCTGACGGCCTGTTCCGAGACACCGTCCACCCCCACCGCGAAGAAGGAGCCGGAAAAAATCGAGCCGGTGAGCGGCCAGTCCGCCGTCTTCAAAATGTATCAAATGGCACGCGCCTGGGCCCCCGATGCCCAGTTGATGAAGATGCAAAGCATGCGCCTGACGGAAGTAAAGGAAGGCCCTCCCGGCACTGCTCCCGCTTGGCAGGCTCAGTTCGTTTCCGAAGCCAAGAGCAAGTCCCGCAGCTACACGTTCTCCATCGTCGAGGGCGAGGGCAACCTTCACAAGGGCGCCTTTGCCGGGCCTGAGGAAAGTTGGGGCGGCAACCGCGGCAACTCGAGTTCCTTCCTGATGGCCGCCGTCAAAGTGGATTCCGACGCCGCTTACAAGACCGCCCTCGACACGGCGCAAAGCAAGGCCGCCGACTACGACAAAAAGAATCCCGGCAAGCCCATCACGATTCTGATCGAGCGCACCAGCAAGCATCCCGACCCCGCGTGGCGTATCATCTGGGGAGAATCGGTTGGCACCTCCAACTTCTCCGTGCTGATCGACGCCTCCACCGGCGAATACCTGGAGACGCTGCGCTAAGCCCGTGCGCTTGTGTTTGTGGGGCGGCGAAGCTGGCCCGTCAAACAACGAACTTCAGCTCGCCGTCGTCGCCCGCATCTACCGTGACCGCCTGTCCATCCTTCACCGAGCCTTGCAGCAACTGGCGCCCCAGCGGCGTCTCGATCTTCTTCTGAATCGCGCGCTTTAAAGGACGCGCGCCGTATCTTGGATCGTACCCGCTGCGCACCAGTGCGGCACGCGCTGCATCGGTCAACGTCAGCGTAATGTGGCGATCCGCCAGACGCGCGCGCACCCGTCCCAACTGGATCTCCACAATCTGTTTCAGGTGCGCTTCACTCAGAGCGTGGAATACAATGATCTCGTCCACGCGATTCAGAAACTCCGGACGGAAGTGCGCGCTCATTTCCTGCAGCACCGCCTCCTTCATCTCTTCGTAGGCCTCGCCCCCCGACCCTTCGCGGTGCTCCAGGATTCTGGCGCTGCCCACATTACTGGTCATAACCACGATCGTGTTACGGAAGTCCACCGTGCGTCCCTGCCCATCGGTCAGCCGCCCGTCGTCCAGCACTTGCAGCATCACGTTGAACACGTCGTGGTGCGCCTTCTCGATTTCATCGAACAGCACCACGGCGTAGGGCCGCCGCCGCACTGCCTCCGTCAATTGGCCGCCCTCCTCGTAACCCACGTAGCCCGGAGGCGCGCCCACCAGCCTCGCCACCGTGTGCTTCTCCTGGTACTCCGACATATCGATGCGGATCATGGCGCGCTCATCGTCGAACAGAAAGCCTGCCAGCGCGCGCGCCAGTTCCGTCTTGCCCACGCCCGTCGGCCCCAGGAAGATGAAGCTGCCCACGGGGCGATCCGGATCGTTGAGCCCCGAGCGCGCGCGGATCACCGCCTCCGCCACTGCGGTCACCGCCTCGTCCTGGCCTATCACGCGCTTGTGCAGTTCGTCGTCCAGATGCAGCAGTTTCTGCATCTCGCCTTCCATCAACTTCGTGACCGGCACGCCAGTCCAGCGGCTCACTACTTCGGCAATATCTTCTTCGTCCACTTCCTCCTTAATGAGCTTGGGGCGGTCCTGCTGCCGGCCGAATTTTTCGTCCTCTTCCGCCAGTTGCTTCTCCAGCGCCACCAGCCGCCCGTACTTCAATTCGGCCGCGCGATTTAAATCGTACTGGCGCTCCGCCTGCCCAATCTCCACCTTCGTCTGATCAACCTGCTCGCGCAGTCCCCTCAGTCGCTGCACCGCGTCCTTCTCTCCCTGCCACTGCGCCATCAGCGCGTCGGACTCCGCCTTCAAATTCGCCAGCTCCTTCTCCAGTTTCGCCAGGCGCTCCTTGGAGGCCTTGTCCTTCTCCTTGCGCAGCGCCTCGCGCTCGATCTCCAACTGCATCATGCGCCGCCGCCGCTCGTCCAGTTCCGCCGGCATGGAATCGATTTCGGTGCGCAGGCGCGCGCCCGCCTCATCCACCAGGTCGATCGCCTTGTCGGGCAGAAATCGGTCCGTGATGTACCGGTTGGAAAGCACTGCGGCCGCTACCAGCGCCGCGTCCTTGATGCGCACGCCGTGATGCAATTCGTAGCGCTCGCGCAAGCCGCGCAGAATCGAAATGGTGTCTTCCACCGAGGGCTGGTCCACCCGCACCGGTTGGAAACGACGCTCCAGCGCCGCATCTTTTTCGATGTACTTGCGGTACTCGTCGAGCGTAGTGGCGCCGATGCAGTGCAGTTCGCCGCGCGCCAGCATGGGCTTCAGCAGATTGCCCGCATCCATCGAGCCCTCGGTCTTACCTGCTCCCACCACAGTGTGCAGCTCGTCGATGAAGAGCACGATCTCGCCGGCCGCTTCCTGAACCTCCTTGAGAACCGCCTTCAGGCGTTCTTCGAACTCGCCGCGGAACTTCGCGCCCGCAATCAGCGCCCCCATATCCAGCGAGACCACCTTCCTGTTCTTCAGCCCTTCAGGGACGTCGCCGCGCACGATGCGCTGCGCCAGGCCCTCAACGATGGCGGTCTTGCCCACGCCCGGTTCGCCAATCAGCACCGGATTGTTTTTGGTGCGCCGCGACAGCACCTGAATCACGCGCCGAATCTCCTCATCGCGCCCGATCACCGGATCCAACTTGCCCGAGGCCGCGAGCTTCGTCAGGTCGCGCCCGTACCGCTCCAGCGCCTCGTAGGTCACCTCTGGATTCTGCGACGTGACGCGCTGATTGCCGCGCACTTCGCGCAGCGCCTGCATCAGCCGCTCGCGCGTGACGCCGAGATCTTTGGTGTCCACCGCCGCCAACAATACGTGCTCCACGGAGATGTACTCGTCCTTGAGCTTGGCCGCCTCGTCCTGCGCGGCGGCCAGCAGTTTGTTGAGACGCGCGGTCACGTAAATCTGGTCTATCCCCCTGGCGCTTCCGGAAACTTTGGGCAGGCGCTCGAGATCCGCGGTCAGCAGCTTGCCAAGAGCATTCACATCTACGCCGGCCCGGGTGAGAATCGAACTCGCCAGCCCGCCCTCCTGTTCCAATAGCGCTGCCAGCAGATGTTCCACGTCCACTTGCTGATTGCCGTAGCGCATAGCCCTGGCTTGGCCTGCTTGCACGGCTTCCTGGAGTTTTTCGGTAAACCGGTTGAAGTCCATACCCATTGAATAGCAAAACGCTGCGCAGGACGCCGTGCTCCAACTTACAGCCGCGCTGCAGTTTCCGACCAGTAATACCGGAACAGAAACCACCCGGCCAACG
>JBDTPR010000354.1:0-6996 GCA_039932635.1 Candidatus Solibacter sp. | reverse complement strand
GAGGGCGCTCGACACGGTGTCGGCGATAGCCTCCAGCCAGACGAGGAGGATGGCAAACGGGCTGGTCGCCTGCGATCGCCGCAGCGCGAACAGAGCGCAGAGTTCGGTGGCGTACTCGGCGCGCATGCTCGCCGGGTAGAGATGGAGCAGGGCTCGGTAGAGGCGCATCAGGCCCTCCCCGGGGCGAAGCCGCGGTTGCGCGCCATGCGTACGAGTTGCGCCATGCGGCGCGATTCCGCCTCGGCGACCGAGCGGCCTAAGGGGGTGATGCGGTAATAGCGGCGGCGCTCGTCGTCCAATTCGGGCGCGGGCCGCTGGCGGGGTTCGGTCAGCAGGCCTTGTTCGAGCATGCGTTGAATGGAGCGGTAAAGGGTGCCGGGACTGAGTTTGAGCGCGCCGCCGGTGCGGTCGGCGACGTCCAGGATGATGGCGTAGCCGTGACGGTCTTCAGCGGCTACGGCGAGAAGAATGTGGAAGGCCGCGGTAGGCAACGGCAGGAAGGACTCGGGCTCGCTAGTCACACTATGAGTATATGCATAGTGGATATATTGTCAAGGGTGCGTTTGGGCGCTGGCGAACTCCGCTCGCTTTCGCTCCCTGACGGTCGCGGCTCTGATTGGAGCTCGCGTTTGGCTAGTGGGGGATGTCTCCGTGGGGTTTCTTCTGCACGATCTCTTCCCAGGTATCCTTGACCTGGCCGGCCAGGGATTTGCCGGTCCAATTTTTGACTCCGCTGGAAAGCGTGATGGTCGTTTTGCCTGGAGCGGGCACGACTTCCTCGAGCTTCTTGCCGGCCTTAATCGCCGAATCTACCGATTTGTAGAGATCGTTCAGGAATCGGGCCTGGCCTTCGAGAATTTCCGGTCCGCCGGAGGGGCCGTGGCCCGGCAGCACATACGTGGCACCCAGCGCCTGAGCGTTGCGAATCACTTTCGGCCAATTGGCCACATGCGCGTCGGCGGTGAAATTGTAGGGTCCATTGACCACCGCATCGCCGGTGCATAGGAGTTTGTCCTGCGGCAGATATACAAAGCCGTCGCCCTTCGTATGCGCCCAACCGAAGCTGTAGAAGCGGACTTCGCGCGAGCCGTCCTTAATGATGTAGGGACTCTTGTCGATGGTCTGCTGCGGCGGTTCGGGCGCTGCCAGATGCAGATCGGCCACGTCCTGGCGCTCCTTCACGGCCGTCTGCCAGCGGGTGGGTTCGAAGCGCTTCATTTCCTCGGTCACAGCGGAAAACGCGAGCGTGGTGGAGCCTGCTTTTGTCCACACGGCGTTGCCGTACAGGTGGTCGCCGTGATGGTGTGTGTCGAAAACGAATTTGACGGGCTTGGAGGAGATACGCTGCGCGGTCTCCATCGCCAACCGGGCTCCGCTCGGGAAATTGGCGTCAACCACGATCAGATAGTCCTTCATCTCGATGATGGTGTTGTTCGAATGGCCGAGGTCCATATCGCCCTCGCGGAACCAGACACCGGGGACGATGAGTTTGACCTGGTTCGGTTGCGCCTCGGTGCGCGTGGTGAAGAATGCCATTGCAGCCAGCAAAGCGAAACCGGATAACGTGAGCCAGCGTAGCTTTTTCAAGTTTTTCTCCGCAGCCTGGCGGGAACATCAGGGAAGATATCAGGGACTTCCCGCTATTGCACAGGTCGTGATATAGTATCCACTCAAATGCCTATCAATCTCAAGACCGTAATAGCTGAACTCCAGTTCGTCGATCAATTAATTACTGACGATAAGACGGATACCCGCCTCCCGGACCTGCTGGATCAGGTGAAAGTAGACTTGGCCACTGCGATCCAGAATGTCCCGGCCGAGGATCCGCTTATCGGATAACAGCGACCGGCTAACGGCGCTGAAACTTGGGATCTTTCCACAGGGCGGCCAGATCCGGATCGTCCTTAATCTGATTGAGACTGTCCGCGCTCTTGAGGTTTGCCCGGATCACCTCGATCGCCTGATCGCGGTGTCCGGTCAACTCAAAGACGATCGCCAGACGTGTGGTGAGTGGTTTGCGCGCGGCCGGCGGGATCTTGTCGACCTGCGCGAGCGCGGAGTGGGCGTCTCCCAGGCGCGCATAATACTCCGCCAGATTCGCCCGCACGTTGACATCGGTGGGCCGCGTTTCCAGGACTTTCAAGCCTAATTCGAGGGCGCGCCGGAATGCCGGGGCCGACTTGGCTTCGTTGCCCGGCGCCCATTTGTAGTACGAGCCCAAATTGCCCCAGTAGCGGTAGTCGGTGGAATCCAGATCGAGCGCGGCCTCCCCGGCGGTGACCGCTTCGGCGAACTGGTGCTGGTAATAATATGCGCCTGCGAGCGTGCCGTAGGTCTGCGCGTTGGTGCGGATCTTAAGGGTGTACTGAAACTCCTCAACGGCCTCTTTGTAGCGACCGTGCATGCGGTAAATCGCGCCCAGATTGCGGGATACCAAGTCGTTATCGGGGGTCAACGCCTTCGCCTTCTTGAGCGAATCCTCGGATTCGGTGTAGCGCTCGCGCTGGTAATAAAATATGCCCAGAAGATAGTGGCCATACCAATCGGTAGGACGCGATTTGATGGCCTGCAGATGCAGCGCTTCGGCTTCCTGAAAGCGGCCGTTGGCGGCATATATCGAGGCCAACTGGCGAGGAGCCTCGGCATTCCCGGGCGCCAGTTCCATCGCCTTCTGCAACTCCGCGATGGCCTCGGGGATCATCCCCGCATCGTTATAGACGCCGCCCAGGACGCTATGCACCAGCGCGAGATTCGGGTCGAGTTGCACCGCCTTTTCGGCATTGGAGCGGGCGAGTTTGGCGGCTTCCTTATCGCCCAATACGCTCTTCCGCCACCACGCTTCGCCCAGACCGCCGTAGGCCAGCGCGAACTTGGGATCCTGCCTCACCGCCTCCGTGAAACTGGCGATCGCCTTATCGATATTGCCGCCCACGTCGAAGCGGGCCAGCAGACCGCGCCCGCGCAGGTAGGCGGAATACGCGTCCGGCGTAGCCGTGTCGCCGGCGGCGATGGCACTACGCGTGGCTGGGGCGAGATCCGCTTTAAGCAGCCCGGCGACGATCTCCACCGCCTGATTTCGCGAGGCCACCGGATTATGCACGTCGTAGACGAACATCTTGGCGCCCACCTGGCGCAGCGTGGCGGCGTCGATCAGGTTGATGGTGAACTGGATGTCGCTGCCCGCGGGTTGCGCACTACCGGTGATCACCAGGTTGACGCCGTAGATGCGCCGGGCCTCCGCAGGACTGGCGATCGAACGCCGCCGGATCTCGCCGGACGGAATTGCCGTAAGCTTGCCCTCGAAGCGTTCGAAATCGGAGAGCGCGGCCGCGAGCACTTCCACCAGACCGTCGGCCACGGTGGCTGTACTCTCGGCGGCGCCGATAATCTGGAAGGGCAGCACCGCCACCTGCTGCGTACGTGCGGGGAGCGCCGCCGCCGTCGGACTGTCAGGCTGCCGAGCCCCGCGGTAAACATAGGCCGCTGCGCCCGCGCCGATTACAAGGACAGCTGCCGCCGCGGCGATCGTCGTCCGCTTCGAGCGCGGGGGGGCCACGGGCAGCGATTGCGCCGCCACTGCTCCCGTATCGATCAGATCGGCCTGTGACGCGTGACTCGCGGTTTGCAGGCGCTTCAAACTCCGCGCCATCTCGGTGGCCGTCTGGTAGCGCTGTTCGGGATTGCGCGCCAACACCTTGGAAAGCACGTGAATCAGTTCGGCCGACACTCCCGGGCGTAGGGCCGCGGCATCGGGAAGCGGGTCGTGGAGGATGGCGTGCAGCGCCGCGGCGGCGTGCTCGCGCCGGAAGGGCAGCGTCCCGGTGAGCATTTCGAACAGTACGATGCCGAGCGACCACAGGTCCGTGCGCTGGTCCACCGCCCTCCCTTGTGCCTGTTCCGGCGACATGTAGAATGCCGTGCCTACGGTTTGGCCGTCCGTGGTGAGCCGCGTCTCGCCCGACACCAGGGCGAGTCCGAAATCGAGGATTGAGGCGTGCCCGCCCGGACCTACGACGATGTTGGCGCTCTTGATGTCGCGGTGGACGATGCCGAGCTGGTGCGCGCATTCCAGTCCCGCCGCGATTTGAATCGCGATATCCACGGCTTCGGCGATTTCGAGCGGGCCGCGGCGAATCTTGCGCTGCAGCGTTTCGCCATCCAGGTAGGCCATCACGATGAAGGAGGTTCCGTCGACTTCCTCCACGTCGTAGATGGGGCAGATATTGGGATGGCGCGCGGCGGCGGCCGCATGCGCCTCGTTCAGGAAACGGAATTTGTCCTGCGGCGTGAGCGAGTCGGCGGGCAGGAATTTGAGCGCGACGGGACGATTCAGGCGCGTGTCTTCCGCCCGATACACGACTCCCATGCCGCCTTTTCCGAGCGGGCCGATGATGCGGTATCTCGAAATGGTGTCGCCGCTGTTCACGGGGTTGTCGACGAGCTCTTGGCCACCGGACGTACCAAGCGCGGCGCGGGCGGTGGCGGCGGCAGCGCGTTGCGGTGAACAGCCGCCAGGAACAATTGATCGCCGTCCCGGCCGGGAGCCAGCGTGAAGGCCGCGATCCTTATTCTGCCGGGACGCTTATTATTCGCGGCCGCCGGGACTGATATAGATTGCGTGGACGGCGCCTGATCCGGGAGCCGCGTCACGGGATGCTTCGTCAACACCTGCGCGTCGTCCAGGAACACGTCGATGGCGTCGATATTGATCGAGCGCAAATCAATCTGGACACTGCCATCGGCATTTACCGCTGCCTTGATGGGGTCGGCGCGGAACTGGGGCGCCTGCATGATCATGTTGCAAGCGCGGTGCACCAGGCCGGGATAGTCGAACAACACATCGTCCAGCGAATCGGGAACGTAGGTCTCGTCGGCTTTGACGCCGACGTCTTCCACCCACTGGCCGGGGAAGAAGCCGACTCGGGAATTGCGGCGGATCGCGATGCTCATGGTGACATCGGCCGGCAGCTTTTCGAGATTCAGCCCGGTCATCGGTCCCAGCTTGTTGAGCAGGTCGTCGTGGGTCCAGACGTTGGCCCCTCCGCCACCGGTATTGTGGTCCATGCCGATGATCTGCCCGATGGCGTGATCCTGAAAGCCGGCAGCGAAGATCTCCGCGGCGCTGTAGGTGAGCGCGTCGATCAGCAGCACGGTCCGTCCATGGTAGACCTGGCCGAAGCGGTTGGCGTCTTTTCGTGCCGTCAAAGTCTGTCCGCTGGTGACGCGCTCGCCGTGGGGCAATGGCACGTTGGCGGCGTCCGCCAGCCAGGGCTTGAGCGCTACCAGCGCCTCGGTCAATTTGACGTCCTCCCGCGGCGTGAGGTCGGCGCGATTGGTCTGCTGGTTCGACAGATGTTGCAGCACCTGAAGCACGGCGGGAGTATTGGCCAGATGGAAGCGGGCGGGCTCGATCTCGGTGGGGGTCAACATCTGCAGCATCTGCTCGGCGGCTATGAGGTCGCCGCCAGGGTTACTGCGCAGGTCGAGGATCAGACCGTCGGGCGCGGCGGAGTCCATCAAAATCAGCAGGCGGCGGAATTCGGCGACGATGGCTGCGGTGTTACCCAACTGGGAGCCGTCGCTGAAGCGCTTGATGCGTATGTAGCCTACTCGTGCGTCGGAGGGGGGATCGGTGGTCAGCAATTCGGGATCGACCATCCCCTCCTTGAACGGCCCGCCGGTGAATTGGACTTCGAAGGCCTCGGGCACTTGCGAGGGGAGCGATAGTTCCGCCTCGGCCGGCGTCGGAGTGCGTGTGGGCGCGGGCGCGGCCACTGCATACGCGGCGGCCATGGCGGGCGGCAGGCTGCTGCATTGCATGCAGCGGTACCAATCGTCCGCGCAATCGTGGTTGCTGTTCATGCTAAAGCCTCCCGTTGGGAAGGCGTGGCCGCGCTCGATACCGGTGGCCACACCCCACGGCACCAGAAGCTCGTGGTTCTGGCCGTCGCGCCCACAGTACGAGATTCGCGGCTTCAGCGTTTCCTGGTCGCTGGGAGGCTGGCAAAACGTCAGCGGACGCAAAGTCATGTGGAAAGTGGCGCGGCTGACGATCGCGTCTTCATTGCCTCCGGGGAGGCGTTCGGAGATCGCCTGCACCACGCTGTCCACCGGAAAACCGCTCCACTGGAAGATCTCGACGCCTGGCTTGAAGGTCTCGTGATCGAAACCGTGCATCACTTTGGACACCACGTAATGGCGCTCGTCGTTCATCACATAAAACCGCAGCTGGAAGGGCAGAAACGCCACGGCGCCACGGAATGGCGACGGTAAGCCGTAGAGCGTATGCGCGTCCCGCACGAGTGAGAACGCGGCAATCACCAGGCCGTGAAAATCGGTCTCGTTTAAAGTGGTGAGGAAGGGCCGCACGTTCTGTTCCAGCCAGTCCACGGGATGCGTGAAGCGGAACTCTTCCAGTTTGAACGGAAGGTGCGGATAGAGGTTGTTGAGCATCAGCGCAGCCTGATCGAGGATCTGCGTGCGGTCGGCAATTGTCGGTGGATGCTGGTTCGCCTCCGCGAGAAATTTGTCGAGCGGCCCGATGGCGAGGTTCTTGACGCCTAAGTCCAGGCGAAGTTCGACCAATGCATCCCAGGCGGCTTTGGTGGGTACGCAGCCGTCTTCAATTAGAGGAGTACTAGTTGAGTGAGGCATTTCCTGTATGCGTGATTATAGATCAACAGGGGAATGCCGTCAGTCCTGGTACTGGGGAATGCGCCTAGATCAGGCCATTCTGGCGCGCATGCATGAGTGCTTCGATGGCCGCGCCGCGGGCTCCGGCGGTATCGCCGTTGGGCATGATGAAGATCGGAATGTCGGCCTGCTCTTCGCGCTGCGGGGGCATGCCCTTGCGGATCTCGTCGACGAACCACTGCTGAAACTCGGGCCCGGTTTCGATCGCGCCGCCGCCGACGATCAGCGCGTCGGGGTCGAACGTGTTCACCATTTCGTCGAAGAAAAGTCCCAGCGCGTGTGCCTGCACGCGGAAGATATCCA
>JBDTPR010000353.1:0-7004 GCA_039932635.1 Candidatus Solibacter sp. | reverse complement strand
TACGGCTCGTCTGCTCGCCAACCTGATCCACTTTTGCCTGAATGGGAGCAGCGGTATTCCGCACGTATTTTTTAGTTGCACACCCACCGGCGAGCAAAGCGCCCGTCACGATGCAAGTTGTAGCAAGGAAAGCTTTCATAGTCTCAAACCTCGATAACGCAATATGCAATTGGCGCGCCAACCGCATAACGAATGAGGTTTCAATGATTTACGCATGCCCGGCAGCTTCCGGGATGTAATGTTTACTTAAGTTCGTGCCTTTCTACCGGGTAACTTACCGCAATCCGTGAAAGGCTCCTATTTCACCTGGTTATTCTTTGAGTTTTTCGGTCCAATTAGTTAGTACAGTTATCGGCGCCGCACTGGTCCATTCCAGCGGCACGTTCACCAGAAATCGTTGGCCGTCCTGCGATACGTCATAGAGATTCCAACTCTTCGGCAACGGCCTGGTCTGGAATAGGCTCTGCGGCGGCGCCGCCTCGATACCGCCATCCGGCCCAATCGAAACGTTCACCGACATCACCCGGCCCTCCGTCGTCATATAGAACAACTCACGGCTGTCCGAGCGCCAGTGAGGCAGCCCCCCGCCTTTCGAAACCTGCCAGCGCCGCTTGGTGCCTTCCGACAGCCCGTCGAAAGCCTGCACAAAGACTTCGTTCTTGCCCGATTGGTCGCTCTGGTACGCCATCCACTTCCCGTCCGGCGACACCGCACCGAAACCCTCCGAGTAGACAGTCTGCATGATCGGCGCGAACCGGCGGTCCCCCACCGAGAGTCCCCACAGGTCCAGATGCGTGTCTTTGCCCTGCTCCACGGAGAAAGTGATATAGCGGCCGTCGTGCGACCAGTCGGCGGGGAACTTGCGGTCGGCGCCCTTCACGTATAACTCCGCCTTCGAATCCGGCCGCACCCCGCGAATAAAAATATCGTACGCGTCGCCCTGCCTGCCGAAATACGCCACACGCGAAGCGTCCGGCGACCACACCGGCGAACCTTCGTGCATCGGGCCATCCGTCAATTGCTCCGCCCCTCCGCTCAATTCCAGCAGCCACAAGTGCGCTGTCTTGCCGTCGCTTCCCGTCCTCGCCGCAATCGCCTTGTTGCCGTCCGGCGAGATCTTCGGCGGACCCCACGTTCCGGGATCGCCCGCCGGCGCGATCTGTTTCCCCGTGCGATCCATCCAGATCAGCTGCCGCGTCGGCTGCCCTACACCCTGATATACCAATACGCCCGTCGCCGACGCCGATAGCGGAGCCAGCGCCATGCTGCGCACCGCCCCGATATTGTCCGCCAGTTTGAACGCTTCCTTCGTCAGCTCCTGCCGCCCCGCGTTGAAGGGCTGCGCCATCAGGCTGCGGTCGTTGATGAACAGCAGAAATCCCGTCTTCTGCGTCTCCGCCGATTCCGGCGAGTACACCGCATTCGTCTGGCTCACAAACAGGCGCTGGTACTGAGACGAATCGAGCACGCCCACGTACACGCCTGAAGTTTCCTGATTATCGGTCTGCTGATAGAACACGAAATGCTTGCCGTCCGGCAGAAACTGCGGCCAAAGATCGGCGCGCTCCTGCTTGGATTCATCCAGGTTCAGCACCGTTTGCGGCTTCCCGCCTGTCGCCGTAACCCTCGAGAACCCGCCGTACAGGCTGGGCGCAAAGAGAATCGTGCCATCGCGATTCCACGCGCCCCCGCCGGGATTGGCGTCCACCGGACAGATGTTCTCCGGAGCCCCGCCCGTGATCCGCACGCGCTTCAAATACTTGCCGCCGAAGAACGCGATCTGCTGGCTGTCCGGCGACCAGAAGGGCGCCGATGCCCCTTCCGACCCTTGAATAATCGTCGCGTGCAGCGCATCCAGCGGCCGCAGCCATAACATTCGCCGGCCTTCCGGACCCACCGCCGAGAACGTCAGGTAGCGACCGTCGGGTGAAACCGACGGCATGCCCGGAAAGCTCGTATTCTCCGGCTGCGTCACCGCGAACTTCAAAACCGGCGGCGCCGGCTTCGATTGCAGGAAGACTACCGCCGCCACCGACGTTGCCGCCAGCGCCAGCACCGCAGCCCCCATTATCCACACCCGCTTCTTCAGCGTGATGCCGTAAATCGTCTTCGAGTCCTGTGCGCCGTAAGGCAGCACTGTCACCCGTGGAGCGGTAATTGCCGGCCCGGCGGGACGCATAACGGGAGGCTTCGACGCGCCGCCGAAAGCCGGACGCGGTGGCGCTGGCGGAGCAGGAGGCGGCGGCGTGAACTGCTGCCCTTGCGTTGGCGACATGTGCGCGGGAGCGGCCAGCGCCGGGCGTCGCACCGGTTCACTGACACGCGATTCACTGACACGCGGCGCATTCCGCCCTCCGGCCAGTTTCAATTCGATCACCGCGTTCTGCACCCGCTGCCGTCGCAGCGACGGATCCTTCGCCATGCAACCCGCGATCACTTCGTCCAGCACCGCCGGCATCGATCCGTCCAGCGCCGGAGGCGTGCGATTCAGAATGGCTTCGTTCAGTTCCTGCCCGGTCCCAGGGAAAGCGCGCTTGCCGCTCGCCATCTCGTAGAGCACCGCGCCATACGCGAACACGTCGCAGCGTACGTCCGCCTCTTCGCCGCGCAATTGTTCCGGCGCGCGATACGGCGCGCGGTCTACTGGCGAGGGCACCGGCTGCAGAATCCTTGCGCCTTTGTCGGTCAACGCGATGCAAAGCGGCGTCAACCCGCCGTGTACCTGCCCCTTGGAATGGATCTTCTGCAGAGCCGAGCCAATCTCGATGGCCCGCCGGAGCGCTTCTTCAGCGGAAAACCCGCCGCGCCCGAGCCGCTCCGAGAGCAGTTCGCCCACAACTGCCTCTTTGGTCAGAAAATCCAATCTGGTGTCGCCCACAATGGTTAGCTATTTCCTTCTGGCCCTGGGAATTCTTTCTTAACAATTCAGCCTGTTTTTGAATTTTACTATACGGACGCTTCCGTACCCTACGTTCAACACTGATAACCGAAGTGAGCATTGAAGCGATAACCGTCCCCCTGCCGGACCGTGCCATCACATCGCGATTGGCCTTTTGTTATTCTGTTGAACGCGCCCATTGACTCTGCCCGTGGCGCATGTACAATCCAAGGTGGCAGCTTAATCCGAAACGGAAGTGCGCACAAATGTTGAAAGCCAGGAAGCCACGCCCCGCATCCCCTACCGAAGTGCAAGGTTATAATTCCAGCGATGTAGCGCGTATCTGCGGCGTCAGCCTGCGGCAGCTGCAATGGTGGGACGAACGCAACGTCGTCTCCCCGCAGCAGGACGGCCACAAGAGAATCTACATGGCGGAGGAAGTTGTCGAGATCTCCGTGATCGCCGAACTGCGGCGCAAGGGATTTTCCCTGCAGAAAATCCGCCGCGTGCTCCGCTTCCTGCAAAAGGACATGGGCAAGCGCCTCAGCGAAGCCCTCTCCGGCAATACTGAAGTCCACCTGCTCACTGACGGCAAATCGATCTTCCTGGAAGAAGCGCCCAGCCGCATCATCGACCTGCTCAAAAACGCGCGCCAGCCCATGTTCCTGGTCTGCGTCACCGACCAGGTACGCCGCCTCAATGCCAGTCCGTTGGAACGTAAGCCCGCGCGCAGCGAAACCGCCACGACCGCGCAGCGAAAATCGCGCCTCGGCTAACTCGTCCGGTTACCGCTGCCCCACCTTGCGTGGAATTGCGCACCCAATCCGGGGAACCGTAGAGTTTCACCTCTTGTTTTCTTTTATTTGGCGCTGGCATCGCAATTGCTTCATCGCAGCCATGGCCTACGTCATTACCGATACCTGTACCAAGGATGAATTGTGCGTGCAAGCCTGCCCGGTGGACTGCATACACCCCAAGCAGGATGAAGCGGGTTTCGCCGAAGCCCCGCAGCTCTACGTGAAGCCCGACGATTGCATCGATTGCGGAGCCTGCATCCCCGTCTGCCCGACGAACTCTATCTTCGTCCTAGACGAGCTCCCCGAAGAGTACGCCCACTTCGCCGACATCAACGCCGCCCACTACAACTAAATCTGAAATCCCCGCGGGGCGGCCCCAAACGCCGCCCCCACCCGACGTCGATTTTTGGGACGCCGATGAACGCCGATCAACGCCGATAAAAGCAAAAACTAAAAATCCGGGAAGCCATGCACTACGCGCTTCCACTCCACCTTGGGTTTGTAGAAGTTGACCAGAAGGCAAACCTTCCGCCCCGAAGCGCGAAGGTAATTCAGGCATTGCGCCGCGTGCTCGCCGGTGAGCCGCTCCACGCACTTCAATTCGACCACCAACACATCTTCCACCAGTAGATCGGCAAAATACTCGCCGACCACCTGCCCCTTATACGAAACCTTGAACGCAACTTCCGCCGTGACCCCTAGCCCGCGCAGCCGAAGTTCAGTAATCAGCGCCCGTTGGTAGACCTTCTCCAGAAATCCGCCTCCCAGCGTATTGGACACTTCAAATATGGCGCTGATCACCCGCTCACTCAGCGAATCCAACTCCACTTTGTTATCTGTTTTCATCGGCGTTCATCGGCGTTCATCGGCGTCCCAAAAACGACGTATGGTAAAGCGGCGAAACCTCTCAACTAAATCGAGCCCCACCGCTTCCTGATATCCTCAAAAGACCGTATTTCTCCCCATGAAAAAGCTCCTCGCACTCAACCGCAGCGAAATCGCCATCCGCATTCTCCGCGCTGCCAATGAACTCGGACTGCGCACCGTCGCCATCTATTCCAAGGAAGACCGCCTCGCCCTCCACCGCTTCAAAGCCGACGAGGCCTACCTCATCGGCGAGGGCAAAGGACCCGTCGAAGCCTACCTCGACGTCGAAGGCATCGTCGATCTCGCCAGGGAAAAGGGCGTCGACGCCATCCACCCCGGCTACGGGTTCCTCTCCGAGAATCCCGCCCTCCCCCGCGCCTGTGAACGCGCCGGCATCACTTTCGTCGGCCCCTCCGCCAAACTCCTCGACCTCCTCGGCGATAAGCGCGCCGCCCGCAATCTCGCCAAAAAATCCGGAATCCCACGAGTCCCGGGCTCCGAAGGCGCCATCTCCGATCCTGCCGAAGCCGCCCGCATCGCCGCCCAGATCGGCTTCCCGCTGATCGTCAAAGCGGCCTTCGGAGGCGGCGGCCGCGGCATGCGCGTCGTGGACAAGCCCGCGGATTTCGCCGGCAAACTCGAAGAGGCGCGCCGCGAATCCGCCGCCGCCTTCGGCAACGACGCCGTCTTCCTCGAACGCTTCGTGCGCCGCGCCAAACACATCGAAGTCCAGATTCTCGGCGACACCCACGGCAACATCCTCCACCTCTACGAGCGCGATTGCTCCGTCCAGCGCCGCCATCAGAAGGTGGTCGAAGTCGCCCCGGCCGTCTCGCTCGATCCCAAAATCCGCGCCGATCTCGCCGACGCCGCCGTCACCCTCGCCCGCGCCGCCGGCTACATCAACGCCGGCACCGTGGAATTCCTGGTGGACGCCGATACCGGTGAGTGGTTCTTCATCGAGGTCAATCCCCGCATCCAGGTGGAACACACCGTGACCGAAATGGTTACCGGCATCGACCTCGTGCGCTCGCAGATCCAGGTCGCCCAGGGGCTCGCCCTGCACGGTCCCGAGATGAATCTGCCGTCCCAGGACCGCGTGCCGCTCTACGGCTACGCCATGCAGTGCCGCATCACCACCGAGGATCCGTCCAACGGCTTCGTCCCCGATTACGGCAAGATCCACACCTACCGTTCGCCCGCCGGCTTCGGCATACGCCTGGACGGCGGCTCCGCCTTCTCCGGCGCAGTCATCACCCCGTTCTACGATTCCCTGCTGGTCAAAACCACAGCCTGGGGCCGCGAGTTTCCGCATGCCTGCCAGCGCATGGACCGCGCCCTCCGCGAGTTCCGCGTGCGCGGCGTGAAGACGAACATTCCGTTCCTCGAAAACGTGGTCAACCACCCCGATTTCCAGGCCGGCAACATCACCACCCGCTGGCTCGAAGAAACTCCCGAGCTCTTCAAATTCGTCGCCCGCCAGGACCGCGCCACCAAGCTCCTCAGCTACCTCGCCGACGTCATCGTCAACGGCAATCCGCAAATCGGCGGCAAGCCCGCCCCCGCGCGTATACGCACCGCGCCCATCCCCAAGCACGATTCCTCCGCCGCGCCCCACGGCACTCGCCAGCTTCTCAATCAACTCGGCCCCGAAGGCTTCGCGAAATGGACGGCGGAGCAGAAGCGCCTCCTGATCACCGACACCACGTTCCGCGATGCCCACCAGTCCCTGCTCGCCACGCGCGTCCGCACCTACGACATGCTGGCCATCGCCAACTTCGTCTCCCACAAACTCCACGACCTTTACAGCCTGGAAATGTGGGGCGGCGCGACGTTCGACGTCACCATGCGCTTCCTGCATGAGGACCCCTTCGTGCGACTGCGCAAACTTCGCGAGGCCATTCCCAACATCTGTTTCCAAATGCTGCTGCGCGCATCCAACGCCGTCGGCTACACCGCGTATCCCGATAACGCCGTCAACGAATTTATCTACGAAGCGTCGGCACAGGGCATCGACATCTTCCGCATTTTCGATTCCCTCAACTGGTTGCCCAACATGAAAGCCTCCATGCAGGCGGTGCGCAAAACGCACTCCGTCTGCGAGGCCGCCATCTGTTACACCGGCAATATTCTCGATCCCAAGCGCGACAAATATTCGCTGCGATATTACGTGGACATGGCGAAGGAACTCGAGCGCATGGGCGCCCACGTCCTCGCCATCAAGGATATGGCCGGACTCTGCCGTCCTTACGCCGCCGAGAAACTGGTGAAGGCGCTGCGCCAGGAAATCGGCATCCCCATACACTTCCACACGCACGACACCAGCGGCCTCAACGCCGCCTCAATCCTCAAGGCCGCCGACGCCGGGGTCCACGTGGCCGACGCCGCCATCTCCTCCATGAGTGGCGCTACCAGCCAGCCCAATCTCAACTCCATCGTGGCTGCGCTGGACCATACCAAAC
>JBDTPR010000352.1:0-7028 GCA_039932635.1 Candidatus Solibacter sp. | reverse complement strand
AGAAAATCGTATTTGCCGGTGAGGCCCGTGGAATCGGTTACCGGCTTTTCAAGTTGCCCGGCCAGCACGTCCGCCAGTTCCTGCATGCTCTCGCCCACCGCCTGATGCCGCGTGTTGCCGTGCATGTTCATGGTGAAGGTGCGGCCGCTGTTGCGCTCGCCGAACGCCGGGGCGGCGCCCGCTCTCGACGGTGCGGACACGGCGCTGGGTCCGCTGTGGCCGTCGTGCGACGGGGAAGCGGCAGGTTTGGACGCAGCGGTTTCCAGCAGTTTGGGCGGGTTCTTCGCCACCACCAAATCGTAAACCTGCATTTCCTTCTTCTCAAGGCGGGCTTTGAGCCCGAAGCGTTCGGCCAGCAGGTTCTGCTGCATGGCGCGAAGGTCTTCCCTGGTGGCGCCGGGGGCAACCCGGGCAGCGATATCGAACTTCTCGCTGTCGATCCATTTGGGGGCGGTAATTTGGAAGCGCTTCAGGTCATACGCGCTGGCCAGCAGCATCCCTAGAGAACAGTTATCGCAAACCCAGCGCGTGGCGTCCTCCGTGCCGGGGCCAAAACGCGGACCGGTGAGGATGCGGAAGTTATGCATATCGCCCACACTGATCGGGGTCGAGGGTTTGACCGACGCGACTTCAAACGATTTTTTCGAGTCGGCGGCCAGGGCGCCAAGGGGCAGGAGACAGGCTAGTGCGATTGCGATACGGTTCATTCGGGATCCTCCGGACGACATTAAGACAGTCTATCTTACTCCCGGTAAGGCCGGGAGAAGAACCGGATTGGGAGTAGTCACCTGCGGGAACCTGGCGGCGACTTCGGGGTCGCCGCCGTTCCGTCACGCACCCCGCACGGCCGGACGTCGTCGCTCCTGCGCGCGATGCCTGCGCGGTCGCTTGCTCCGGCACCTATGGTGTGAGCCCCGGCGCTCAGAAGAACCGGCGGTAGGCATCCTGCCAGGGGATCAGATCCGGAGGGCATTCGTCGTGCCAGGCCCACTGGTCGCGCAGCGGATGGCCTTCGACGTAGCGCAGCGCGGGGTCGGGGGGCGAAAGCAGGCGGCAGCGGTAAACCAGGGAAATGAAGTGACCGCGTTCGCGGCGCCGCGGGTCCATGGTCTGTTCGACGGCGAATGGTTGAGGGTCGAACTCCACGCCGGCACTGAGTTCGCGGAGGACGGTTGCGCGAATCCGCTCCTCGGCGGTTTCCTTATAGCGGATGATGCCGCCGGGGACATGCCACCCGGCGCCGTAGGTCTCATCCTGGCGCCAGGTGAGCAGCGTGCGCCGCTGGTCGTCGTGGATCATCAGGTCCACGTTGATGAGCGGCGTAAACCGGCTGAGAAACAGGAAAAACTCTTCGGGCAGTCCTGCGGAAGGTTGTTCGACCCAAGCGTCGAGCGCGTCGAATGCCTGCTGATGAATTTCATTCACCACGTTGGTAACCAGGTTGATAACGATGATGATAGCGGATCGGCGGACTCACCCGTTTGTCATTCAGGGGTGGTATCCGTCTTGGGCAGGCCGGGTTCGAACTCAAAGTTAACGCGTTCCTGTTCCACGACCAGGGGCCGCTTCAGAATTTGGGTATGGATCGAGCCGATGTACTCACCGATAATGCCCACGGAAATCAACTGAACTGAGCCAAAAAAGAAAATACCGATGACCAGTGGCGCAATGCCCACGGTGAGGCGGTCCCAGTAAAGTAGTTTGTAGATCAGGTAGGCGAACCCTGAAACTGTGCTCACTGCGGCGCCTGCAAAACCGATGAACGTGGCGAGCCGCAGCGGTACCTTTGACAGATTGGTAATCCCCAGCATCGCCATGTCGTACAGCGAGTAGAAATTGTTTGAGGTAATACCGCGTATCCGCCGCGGCTGGTCGTAGGGAATTGTCTTGTAAGGCAGCCCGATCTCAGCGATCATGCCGCGAAAATAGGGGTAGGGGTCGTTGAAGGATTTGACGATGTCCATGACCCGGCGGTCGTACAAGCCGAAGCCCGTAAAATTTTCGAACGTCTCGAGGGATGAGAGCCGGTTGACCAGCCAGTAGTATTTCTTCCGGATCCAGAACATCAAGCGGTTTTCTTCACTGCTGTTCTTGATTGCCAGCACCATGTAGGCGCCTTCTTCCCATCCCTTGAGGAATTCAGGCACCATTTCAGGCGGGTCCTGGAGGTCGGCCACGATCCCGATCACGGCGTCGCCCGTGGCCTGATAAAGAGCATGAATGGGCGAACGGATATGGCCGAAATTCCTGGCATTTACGATCACCCTGACGTTGGTATCGGTTGCCGCAATCCTCTTGAGAATCTCTACCGTGCGGTCGCTGGAGTGGTTGTCGATGAAGATGTGCTCGTATCGGTACCGTCCCAGCTTGGCCATCACGTTGCGGACACGGATATACAACTCCTCGACGTTGGCTTCTTCATTGAAGCAGCCTGTGACGATGCTGATGGTTTTCATGCGTAGGTGTGGAGTTCCTTTCAGGACCTGCCATCAATGGTGAAGCGCGGTAGACGCTTCCACTTCCATGAACAGCGTGTGGAGGCGGGAGATCATGACTCATTAGGACTCAGGCGTGCCAGTGCTGTCAACCCTGGCCGCGGGGGCGAGCGAAGGTGCCTGCGCGCACCATACAGGTAGCGGGTTATCAGGCCGGCCGCTATAATTAATTTTGCCCAGGTGCGGAAGCGAACTCTGACAGGAAGGGCCAGACCAGAAAGCGTCTGGAGCGGCCATGTGGCTGTGCAAGCATCGCCATTTTTTATACCAAGTTGGGACGTATCCGTGTTGCCTAACAGTGCCCGTCCCTAATTCGGGTACTTGAGGCAGTCGGGTGTATGTTCGCCCGGCTCGCCGGAGACGAAGGAGCTTCATCCATGATTCAATCCAGTTCGCTTACCGAGGCACAGAAGTCGCAAGATCAACCAATTCGCGTGGCTGATTACATCGCCTCTACTGTGGAAGGAACGGGCTCCGAAGTGTTTTTCATGCTGAGCGGCGGCATGATGATGCACTTGATGGATGCATTCGGACGCACTGGAATGCGTTACTACTGCAATCATCACGAGCAGGCGTGCGCCATGGCCGCCGACGCCTATGCGCGCGTGACCGGTAGACTCGGGGTTTGCCTTGCCACCAGCGGACCCGGCGCCACCAATTTGCTAACGGGCCTGGTCGGCGCATACCAGGACTCGGTGCCCGTACTTTTCCTCACAGGCCAGTGCAAGCGCAAAGAGACGGTGAGTTGGCGTGGAATTGAAGGACTAAGACAGTGCGGATTTCTAGAAGTCGACATTGTTCCGATCGTGAAATCCGTCACCAAGTACGCGGCCTTTATCGACGAACCCTCGGACATCCGTTATCACCTGGAGAAGGCCATCCACCTGGCCACGACTGGCCGCCCTGGACCTGTGTTGTTGGACGTCCCGTTGGACGTTCAAGGCGCGCTGGTAAATTTGGCCGAGATGCGCGCTTTTGTGCCGGAGCCGGCGGTCTCGCCTGAACATTTCTCCCGCCGGGATTTGCAGCGCGTCATTGACGCAGTCCAGAACGCCAGTCGCCCCATTCTACTGGCTGGTCATGGTGTGCGGAGTGCCGGTCTGGTGGCGGAATTCCGTGACCTCGTGGGGCGCTGGCAAGTGCCCGTGATCAGCACGATGATGGCAAAGGATCTTCTTCCGGAAAATCATCCCTTGCTGGTGGGTCAGGCCGGGCAGCGCGGTAACCGTGGTGCGAACCTGGCGATACAGGCGGCCGACGTGATCGTCGCGATGGGCTGCAGTTTTCACCTGCAGACAGTGGGCTATGAAGGGGAGCTTTTTGCCCCGAACGCGCTGAAGATTCAAATCGACATCGACCCTGCAATGATGAAGCGCGAAGACGTCGGTGCGCAGTGGAAATTCAACTGGGACCTGCACGACTATCTTCCGCTGATGACACGGTCTGTCGCCGGCCCGTGGAGCGGGCAGGCGAGCGATGCGTGGAGGCTCGAATGTCATCGGCGCAAGCACCAGTTCCCCTGTCACAACGAGCCGCACGCGCTTGGTGAGGCCGATGATCCCCTGAATTTGTACGAGTTCATCGACCTTCTGAGCGAAGAATTGACGGGCGAGGATACGATCCTCACCGATGCCGGGCAGCCGTTCTACATCCTGCCGCAAGCGCTGCGGTTGAAGGAAGGACAACGCTATCTGGTGCCAGGATCGCTGGCCGAAATGGGCTGGGCAGTGCCCGCTTCGATCGGCGTCGCGACGGCGTCGCCTGTGGGGCGGGCGGTGGGAATTGTTGGCGACGGCTCACTGCAGACCAATATCCAGGAACTGCAGACCATTGCCCACCACCAACTGAACATCAAGCTGTTCATCGTCAATAACGGCGGTTACGCCTCGATTCGAAATACGCAGAACAGCTACTTCAAAGGTTTTTTCGTCGGTTCCACGCCAGAGAGCGGGGTCACTCTGCCCGCGGTGTCAAAAATTGCGGCCGCGTACGGCCTGCCATACGTGCTCTGCGAGAACCGCAGCGTTGCGTCAGAGCGCATTCATCAAGTGCTACAGACACGGGGGCCGGTAATTTGCGAGGTCATAAGCCAGATCAACCAGCGAGTGATGCCGGTTGTGCCTTCCTTTGTAGCGCCGGACGGCCGTATGCGGTCGAAGGCGCTGCACGAGATGGATCCGGGGCGGCCAACCGACATCCAGGAGCCGGATTCGACTCCGCTGGTCTGAGGGGCGTTCGTCAGGACGGCGACGTGTCCCCGTCGAGCAGCGAACTACGCATTGGAACGATCATTGAGACCGCCAGCATGGCCATCAACACAAACATTTTCAATTGACCAGCGATCAGGCCAAAGGGCCCCATCGCGAAAACAAAGGCAAAGCCGAGCATGATTCCCCGAGCGACCGGCCAGGAAAGCGAAGCCCTCCCGGTGCCCACGTCCCGGGAGAGATACAGCAGAAACAAGGCCCACGGGAAATAGAGATGAATCAACGTGTACTCAATGGAAAGGTGCGGAAAGGTCACCGCCACCAGGATCAGTGCGGTTGCCTGATTCAAGAGAGGCAGTTTTCGGATACGGAACCAGTACAGTACCGGCAGGACGCAAAGCGCTACCAGTACATAGGGTTTTGCCGCCGCCTGAATGGTTCCGTCGAGACCGGCATCATGGACAGGTCCGTAGTAAAAGAACGCCGCTTGCTTGATCACCGAAAAGAGGCTGTGTTCGTACCTTATGGAGTCGTAGCTGTAGTGGAGGTGGGCTCCGGCGACCCTGCTTGAGCTTTGCTTCACATCTGCGATCGCGGCTGGAAGCGTAGGACCGAGCAACTGCAGCCCGAGCAGGGTGAAGCCCACGAACGCAACGCCCGCAAGCACTATTTCCTTGTACAGTTTCCTCGACAACAATAGCAGCAGCATCACGCCAGGGTATATTTTCATGGCGGCGATCAGAGCAAACAATACGGCCGCCGTCTTATGTTTACGCGCGACGAACGCCGCCAGTCCGAGGCCCCAGAAAGCCCAGATGAAGCCTTCCAGGTTTGCACGCTCCAGCAGAAACAGCATTGGGTAGGAAAGCACCAACGATGCCGCGACAACTGCCCGGAGAAGCCTGCCATTCTCCCGATCGCGGGAAAGCGCGCGAATTAACAACACAGCCGACGCAGTCGCCGAAGCGACAATGAACAGCAAATAGGACGGTAAGCGCAGACCCAGGATCCTGGCAAAAATAAGATAGACGCCCTCGGCGGCCGGGAGGTACGGAGTTCCTGGCGCTACGCCTGGTATGGAGAAGTGCCCGGTGTCCGGGTCGAAGTTTGTGAAGTCGTGGAAACGGTCATCGGTATCGCGGAAAAACAGCGACTTGAACGAGAACGTTGCATGCCGCCGATGCACTCTGGCGTAACTTTCACCAACCGCGAGCGTCCAGAATCCGATCAGCGCACACAAGTAAAGGGCACAGCATCGTCTGACAAATTTGCTCGCGAGCGGTGTGGGAACGTGCGCCGAGGGTGCCTGGAATATGTTCAGATCGTTCACCGTACGCCTGTTCGCTTAGTTTACTATGGCCTGAGCGGGAAGCTAACGGAAACCGTCTGGCGCCTTACGGTTGGAGGGAATGCACGTTCTCTTTCGTTACCCGACATACACGGTGGAGTTTAGACGCCATTTCTTACCGAATGGCGGAATGAGTTCGAAACCGGCGTGACTCTGGGGCCGGCCGTTATGTAAGTGGCTGGGTTGTTCTGGTTGCGATATTCGGTGAGAATCCAGTCGGGCGAGCGCACTGTACCGATACTAACTCTCACCTCGTCGAGGGTTCCTCCGAAGTAATTGCCGGCTGAGGGCGCCTGCCCGGTAGCATCGGGGTATTGCCCCAGGTAGAATTTGTCGGCGTTCGGCAGATTCACTCCGGAATACGACCCAAAATTGATTGGAGTCCCGCTACTTACGCCATCAATGTATAGGATCATGTTTCCGATTCTGGAAACTGTGGCCGCGGCGTAATGCCAGTTGCCATCGTTATACGTGGAAGCAGTGGAGCTGACCGTTTTCACGTAGGTCCCGCTAATCGGGCTCCCGGTCAGGAAGAACGAGACTTGGCCTGCGAGAACGTAAAGGCAGTATCGGCCCCCGGTTTCGTCCGCGGACCGGGACTTCGAAAGAATCGGAGCAAATCCCGAAGCGGATGTCTTGAACCAGGCACTCACCGTGATATCACTGAGTCCCAGGTTGAGGCCGGCAACGTTGCCATAGTCTATGTAGTTCGAAGTGCCATTTAGCGAAGCGCCGCCTGAGATCATTCCCGTTATTCCGGCGGTCGAGTTGAGTGAGATAGCGTTCGCCGCATTAGACGTGGAGTCGGTCCCGAGGGGCGCATTGGCTAAATGCCACACCCCTTTATAGGTGGCGCTCCACACCTGGGATGCGACGCTTTGGAGGCTGCCTTGGCTCCCTCCGTAGTACATCCCGATGGTGTCATCCGCCGTCCGGGAGAGAGTGGGGCGCAGGACGTGCGCCACGATTGCGCCCGTG
>JBDTPR010000351.1:0-7031 GCA_039932635.1 Candidatus Solibacter sp. | reverse complement strand
GGAGAGGCCACATTCGGCGCTGGAATGGGTTGCTCGCCATTGTTCTACATGACACTTTCAACCGGCATCGGCGGCGGCATCTACGAGGACGGCCGCATCTGGCGCGGCGCCGATTCCTACGGCGGCGAGATCGGCCATCTTACCCTGCGGCCCGACGGGCCCGAATGCCTGTGCGGCGCGCGCGGCTGCCTGGAGCGCCTGTGCTGTGGCCTTTGGTTACAGCGGGATCACGGCCAGAGCGCGCGGGAGTTGATGCAGGATCCCGAATTCGTGCAGCGCTATGTGGTGGACCTGGCGCTGGGCTTAAAGGCTGCGATTATGCTGCTCAATCCCCAGCGCATTGTGATCGGAGGCGGGATTTCCAAAGCGGGCGACCGTCTTTTCGTGCCGCTGCGCCAGGAACTGCGGCGGCAAATCACCAGTTGGTCGGCGGCACGAATCGATGTGGTTCCGGCATTACTGGGCGATGACAGCGTCCTTTTCGGCGCCCTGGCTTTGGTGCGACTAGGGTGAGAGCCGTATATCTATCGTTGACAATACTAACCTCGTCGTTAGTACCTTAGGTACTTTAAAATGTGTGAGTTAGAACAGCCGCAATGGCTTACAAGTTGAGTAGACGGAGGCCAAACATGTATGCTTGCGATAGGTAAATCGAGCTACTACGTTTCGGGTTCTGTTTCATGCCGTCGAAACAACTACTGCACGACAAAGAGCGCAGATTTCAATTACTGTTCGATGATCACCCGCAACCTATGTGGGTGGCCGATCCTGAAGCGCGCAAGATTATCGAAGCCAATGCCGCCGCCAGCACTTTGTACGGTTTCAGACCGGAACAGTTCCGGGGCATGAGTCTGGACGACGTGTTATTGGCCGAGGAAGGTTCCGCGGCAATCGGCGACCCGCGGCGCCACCGCACTGCAAGCGGCCCGATCATCGACGTGGAAATGGCGCAGCATCCCATCGAATACGGTGGGAAGCAAATGCAATTGGTGGTCCTCATGGACGTCACCAAGCGCCGCCAATTGGAAGATCAGTTGCTGCAGGCACAGAAGATGGAAACCGTGGGCATGCTGGCCGGCGGAGTGGCACACGATTTCAATAATCTGCTGACCATCATCTCGGGCTACAGCCAGTTAATTCTAAACACGCTGCAACCTGCGGATCCCAATTACTATTCGGCCGAACAGATTCTCAAGGCGGGCGAGCGCGCCGCGGCCCTGACCCAGCAGTTGCTGGCCTTCAGCCGGCGGCAGATCCTGCAGCCCAGGGTGCTCGATCTTAACAAACTTGTCAGCAGCCTGAGCACGATGTTACGGCGGTTGATCGGTGAAGATATCGATCTGCAACTAATGTTGCGTCCGGACCTCGGCATGGTGAACGCCGACGCGGGACAAATCGAGCAGGTGCTGATGAACCTGGTGGTGAACGCGCGCGATGCCATGCCCAATGGCGGCAAGCTGACCATCGAGACGGCCAATATCTACCTGGACGAGAACTACACTTCCCGCCACCTTGCCGTAAAGTCCGGTCCGTACACGCAGATTGCGGTGAGCGATAACGGCGGCGGCATGGACGAAGTGACGCAGGCGCGCCTGTTCGAACCGTTCTTCACCACGAAGGCGTCCGGCAGGGGCACCGGCCTGGGACTTTCCACGGTTTTCGGGATCGTGAAGCAGAGCGGCGGAAACCTGGATGTGTACAGCGTTCCGGGACGCGGCACTTCGGTGAAGATCTACCTGCCGCGGATCGATCAACCAGCGCTGGTGGATGCCGAGTCTCCGAACCATCCCGTTAAGCGTGGATCCGAAACGGTCCTCCTGGTGGAAGACGACGACATGGTGCGCCATCTGGTGCGCGAAACCCTGGTGCGCGCCGGTTACAAGGTCTTGGATACGTCGGACCCGCTGGAGGCCCGCCGGATTTCGGACAAGCACCGCGGCAACTTCCATTTGTTGATCACGGATGTGGTGATGCCCAAGGTGAGCGGGCGCGAACTGGCCGAAGAACTAAAGAGGCGCCGTCCCACGATGAAGGTGTTGTTCATGTCGGGCTATACCGACAATGCGATCATCAACACCGGTATCCTGCATAAGGAAGTGGCGTTCCTGCAGAAGCCTTTCACCCCGGCGGCGTTGACCGAAAAGGTCCGCGACATTTTGGATAATGCCACGACGCGCGGCGCCGCAGAGTAGCGCGCCTACAGCCCCAGCGTTTGATTGCCGATTATGGCCGCAACCAGCGCGGCCGCGCCGAGGAAGGTTCCAAACGGCAGTTCGTAATCGGCCGGATCCTGGCCTGTCATCTTGATGTAGCTGTAGCCAATGATGGAGCCGCTGACCGAGCCCAGAATCAGGGTGAGCAGGGCACCGTGCAGGCCGAGAAAACTCCCTACCATGGCAATCAGTTTGACGTCTCCCAGGCCGAGCCCTTCGCGATGGCGCACGCGGTAATAGAGCCAGCCGCCGAACCACAGGAAGAACGCAGGCAGTAGTCCGCCCAGGAGCGATTCGGCGGGATCTACAGCCCACTTGGGAAGCTCGACCCCAACCATCCAGGAAACGGCCTTGGCGGTGATGTCCGGGACCGGGACGAAGAACGAGAAGGCGATACCGATCACCGTGCCGCCCACCGTGAACTCGTCTGGGAGGATGCGTTTCTCCAGGTCGCAGAAGATCAGCGCGACCGACATGGCGCAGAGGATACACATCTTGGCGGCGTTGAGGGTGGGGCCCAGCGTAGCGACCTGATAGAAGAAAAGGACTCCGGTGAGAAACTCCACCAGCGGGTAGCGCCAGGAGATCTTCGCGCCGCAATGCCGGCAACGCCCGCCGAGGATCAGATAGCTGAAGAGGGGGATATTGTCGTACCAGGCAATGCCCTTGCGGCAGCGAACACAGTGCGAGCGTGGCTTTACCACGCTGCGATTGCGCGGCCAACGGTGAATGCAGACGTTCAGAAAACTGCCTATTAGCAGGCCGAAGAGGAGAGCTAGCAGCGATTCGATCACGTTGTCTCTATGATTATGACGGGTATGGGGCCGGTTTCGCCGAGATTGCCTTTGGTTAGCAGCGTTGTACGCCCGCCCGGCAATTAGGCCAATACGGATCGATAGGCCTTCAAAGTTGCGTTCACCATGTGATCCACTGTAAAGCGCTCCTGGACGGTGCGGCGCCCATTGGCTCCCATGCGCGCGGCGTCTTCGGGATGGGCCTGCAGGAAGCGGATGGCGTCAGTGATCGCGGTCTCGTTGTTCTCCACCAGGAGCCCGTTTTCCCCGTGTTGGATGACCTCGGGCAGCCCTCCGATCTTACTGGCGATCACCGGGATTCCCGCCGACATCGCCAGCAGGGCGCCCGAGCCCAACCCCTCGCTATTCGTGATGTAGACCAGGATGGCGGCATCCGGCAGCTCGTCTTCCAGGTTCGTGATGGTCTTGATCCCCATGTGGGCCAGCATGGCGGAATCCTTCTCCAGCCCCAACACCTGTGTCCCATGGGCAGGTTCAAGCACCGGCACCCCATCGTAGATCACGGCGATCTTCTCCTCCGCCACGCCGCCCTGCATTAGGACACCCTTCACGAAATCGGAGACCGCGAGATAGCGACTGGCGCGGCCGTACTTCCAGCGTGAACCTACAGGGAAGGAGACGCGGCGCGAGACCACCAGCGGGCGTCCTCGCAGGAAGAGTCCGAGCGTGTGGCTGCGCGCGTCGTGCGCGTGAATCAGCGTATGGGCTCTCAGGTTGGCTATCGCGCGCGTGACTCCGAGAGGTTGCACACGCCAGCCCAGCTTGCGTGCCGCGACGTAGAGCGGCGCGCCTTCGCGCGCCAGCAGCGTGGAGTCCACCCCGGATGCCGCCAGTCCTTCGATCAGGCGAACCACCTGCCACTGACCGCCGCGCATCTCTCTTCCGGCATCGAGGTGGAGAATGCGCATCAGCTCATATTTCTCGCTTTGGAATATTTTAGGAAGGTGTAGAAGGCCGCCATGTAGGAAATGATCAGGCCTTCCAACCCGTCCATGAAGCCACGCTGGAAGATATAGGCGCGCACGAAGTTCCACGGCGGGTCGAAGATCAGGCTCCAGATGGGCACCGGGACTTTGCTGGCGGCGAGTTCCTGCGCCGCGAGCGTTGTGTAGTGGTCGAGCGATTTGAGGTGCTCGGAAAGCGATTCGCAGGTGAAATGCAGGATGTCGCTTTTGAGCGCGCCGATGTGCCCGTCGCTGCGCACGCTTTCGTGGACGAAATCGCCCACCCATTTGGCCTTGCTGCGGTCGTAAAGGCGAATCTTGCGATCGGGATACCAGCCGGCGTGATAGATCCAGCGGCCGAGGTAGCGCGCCAGGCGGGGCATGGTGTAGGCGTCATGGCGCGGCCCGGTCTTCTTGAGATTGAGGATCTCCGCCTCCAGCGCCTCGCTGAGCGCTTCGTCGGCGTCGAGCGAGAGGATCCACTCGTGCGACGCCTGTTCCGCGGCCCAATTCTTCTGCCCGGCGTAGCCGCGCCAGCCGGCCTCGATCACACGCACGCCGAGCTTGATGGCGAGTTCCACAGTGCGGTCGATGGAACCGGAATCGAGAATCAGGATCTCGTCACAGCAGCGCAGGCTCTCGACGGCGCGCGCGATATTGCGTTCCTCGTTGAGCGTGATGATGGTGGCCGTGATCTTCATAGGCCGCCATCGGCGAAGGGCTGGTAGGTGAAGCAGAGGATGAAGATGGCGAGCGCGAGCCAGGCTAGTTTGCCACGCTCCACGCCAAGTTCGTTGGTGTCGTAGATAGCGGGGTGGCGGCGCCCCAGCCACCATAGGATAACCGCCCAGGCGAACCATGCCTTCCAGAAGAAGCCCAGGGGCAGCATCAGGAGGCAGAGCGTCTTGCTGACGGTGCGGTGGCGCGTAGGGAAAAAGGAGTACAGGATGTGGCCGCCATCGAGTTGTCCGATGGGCAGCAGGTTCATGGCAGTGGCGAACATGCCCACCCACGCGGCGCGCGCCACGGGGTGCAGGTAGATATCGCTCGCAGGCACGCCGGGGAAAATCGCCCGTTGCAGAAGTAATTGGAGGATCGGCACGCCGAAATTGTGGCTGCCCTCGTGGGTGATTCCGGGCAGCACCTTGGAGAAGGCCAGGCCAATGGCCAGGGCGGGCAGCAGGAACAGGAAGCCCGCCAGCGGACCCGCCACGCCGATATCGAAGAGCGCACGCCGCGAATAGATGGGCGAGCGGATGCGAATGAAGGCGCCGAAGGTGCCGAGAATCGGCGATGGCAGGAAGTAGGGCAGGCTGGAATCCACCTGGTGGAAGACGGAGGCGCCGTAGTGGCCGAACTCGTGGGCCAGCAGAATAAGCAGCAGGGTGAACGAGTAAGGCAGGCCTTGAAGCAGGGCGGAAGGATGGTCGCGGAAGAAGCCCCAGAGTTCGAGGCTATGCTCCAGGTCGAAGGGGATGTTGCGCTCGAAATCGAGCTGCATGGCCGCGCCCACCATGCAGGTAGTGAGCAGGGTCAGCGCGAAGAGCAGGATGTAGCGCCAGTAGCGCTCACGCGTACGGCGCGGCGCAAACACGTACTCCGAGCCCGTACCGTTTTCGGCAGAGTCGGGGTACGGCGCAGGAGAAGAATCCTGGGGAGACACGATTGAACTGCGGCGCGCAGAGTTACTGCAGCGTCTGTAGCTCCTTGCCGGGCTTGAAACGCACGGCCTTTCCGGGCGGGATGGAAACCTCCGCGCCGGTGCGCGGGTTGCGCCCGATGCCGGTCTTGCGGGGCTTCACGTTGAAGACTCCGAAGCCGCGCAACTCGATGCGGTCGCCCTGTTCGAGCGCCTTCTTCATTGACTCAAAGACCGTTTCGACTGCCATTTCCGCTTTGGTCTTGGTGATGCCGGTGCGATTCACGACTTCGTTGATGATGTCCAGCTTGATCAAAACAGCCTCCTGGTCCGGGCGCGGAACAGTCTTGGTTCCCGCATCAGTCAACCACATGATAAGATTGAATTTATTCCCATGTCAAGCGAGAGGCACGCAGGCCACGAGAAGCCGGTCACCGGCGAGGAATTTCGCAGGGCCTGTGGACGATTCGCCACCGGCGTGACCATCGCCAGCGTGATGGACGCCAAAGGCACGCCGCACGGGCTCACCGTGAGCAGTTTCACATCGGTTTCGCTCGATCCGCCGCTGATTCTGATCTGCCTTGGCCACGCGGTTGCGGCCATCCACCATTTCCGTTCCGCAACCCACTTTGGAGTCAATGTCTTGGCCGAAGACCAGCGACCGCTCTCCGACCACTTCGCCCGCAAAGGCCACGATCGCTTCGAGGCCACCGAGTGGTACCCGGGCGCGACCGGCGTGCCGCTCATGCCGGGCGTGCTGGCGGCCATGGAGTGCGCCGTCCACCGTATTGTGCCGATGGGCGACCACGACATCCTGGTGGGCGAATTGATACACGCGCATATTCGCGAAGGGCAGCCGCTGCTCTACTTCGCCAGCGCCTACCGCCATCTATAAACCGGCGTACCTGCCGGGCAGGAGAATCTCCATGTCGAATCCGCTTTCGTACCTACACGATCAGTTGGAACAGTGGCGCGCCGAGGGCACTTACCAGCGCCTGCGTATTCTGGAATCGGCCAGCGCGGCAGAAGCCCAATTCGATGGCAAACAGGTGATCAACCTGGCATCGAATAATTACCTGGGGCTGACTACGCATCCCAAGCTGCGCGAAGCCGCGCTGGAAGCCATCCGCAAATTCGGCGTGGGGTCAGGCGCGGTGCGCACCATCTCGGGCACCATGAGCATCCACATGGAACTGGAGGAGCGGATTGCGGCCTTCAAGAACGTGGAAGCGTGCGTGGTGTTCCAGTCTGGCTTCGCCGCCAATGCGGGCACGGTGTCGGCACTGCTGACGCCGGAAGATCACATCATTTCCGATGAGCTGAATCACGCCAGCATCATCGATGGGTGCCGGCTGTCGCGGGCCAAGATTCACGTGTTCCCGCACAAGGATGCGGTGCGCGCGGAGCAGATTTTGACGGA
>JBDTPR010000350.1:0-7039 GCA_039932635.1 Candidatus Solibacter sp. | reverse complement strand
CTCTCTCGACGATGCGCGGCAATGCGTCGATGGTGGCGGGCACGGTATCGAGATTGCGCGCACCGTGATTGGAGACGATGATGCCGTCCACGGCGGCTTTCACCGCGATGGCGGCGTCATCCGGATTCAGAATGCCTTTGAGAAGTACGGGGCGGCGGGCGAAGCCGCGCAGCCAGTCGATGTCTTTCCACGTGAGCGTGGGGTCGAGATAATCCTTGCCCTGGAGGTTGGGGAGGACGCGATCCGGCAGTTCGCCCTTAGCGCGTTCCTCGCGATTGCGCGAACCTTGATTGGGCGAATCGACCGTGACGCAGAGGGCGCGGCAGCCCGCGTCTTCGGCGCGACGCACAAGCTCGCGCGTGAAGCCGCGATCCTTCTGCACGTAGAGTTGGAACCACACCGAGCCGCCGGCGCGGCGCGCGATGTCTTCCACGGGCATGGAGGCGGAACTGGAGATGCAGTAGGTGGCGTGAGCCGCAGCGGCGCCGTTAGCGGCCATGAGGTCGCCTTCGGGAAGGATGAGTCCCTGGCCGCCCGTGGGGGCGAGGATGATGGGAAAGGGGAGGTCGGCGCCGAGCAGTTTGACGCCGGTATCGACCTTCGAGACGTCCACCAGAACACGCGGATTGAGGCGCAGGCGGTCGTAGGCTTCGCGATTCCATCGCAATGCGATCTCATCGGCGGCGCCGCCCGCGATACGCTCCCAGGCGCCGTGCGAAATGCGGGTGCGGGCCTCGGCCTCGAAATCGTAAATCGAGAGCAGTTTCTGCATGCCGCCCTGCGCGCGGGCCAGCGCTGGGAGCAGCGCGGTGAGGAACGCGTCGCGGCGAGTGATCGAAGTGTGGCGATGCGTGATCACCGCCGGTCTGCCCATGCCATGCCGTCGGGGCCTTTGCCGGTGACGATGTGGCCACTGACCTGGAGCGTTTTGAGGTCGAGGATGGCGATGCGGTCGTCGCCCGCCACGCAGATGTAGGCGCGCGAGCCGTCCTTCGCCATGAGGATTCCTTCGGGCGTTTTGCCGACGTTGATGCGCTTCACTTCCTTGCGTGTGGCGGCGTCGAGAATCAGGAGTTCGCCGGCATCGAGGTCGGTGATGAGGACGCGCTTGCCATCGGGCGTGAACTTGAGGCGGTTCGAGCGTTTGGTGCCGAGCGCGAGAGTGGCGATCACCTTCTTGCCCGCGACGTCGATGATGGAGACGCCGCCATCGCGCGAGTGCGCGGTCCAGAGTTCCTTGCCGTCGGGCGAGACGTCGAGGGCTTCGGGGCCCTTGCCCACAGGGATGGTGGTGACGACGCCGCGCTCGATCACGCTGATGGAATCGCCGCCGATGTTGGCGGTGAAAAGCTGCTCGGGTTGCGGACCGGCGACCACCATGTGAGTGGTGGCCTGGCCGGTGCCGGTGAGCCAGTCGATTTTATTGGAGGCGGGGTCGTAGCGGCCGACGATGCGATTGGCTTCGGCAGTGAAGTAGACCTTGCCATCGGCGATGGCGAGGCCATGCGGGCGGCGCAGCGGGCTGATGTCGAACTTGCGGATCTCGCGCTGCGTCATCAGATCGATTACAGAGAGCGTGCTGCCGGGGGCGGGGCCGGTCCCGTAGTTGGCTACGAAGGCAACCTTGCCATCGGCGGAAACGACGACTTCGTGCGGACCTACGCCGGTGGGTACGCGGGCCAGCACCTTTCCATCGGCCGGGTCCACGATGGCGAGCGAGTTCTCCTCCTTGTTGCCGACGATCAGGGTGAGAGCGGGCGTGTCGGCGGCGACCAGCAATCCGGCAAACGCCAATGTGAATGCGAGGAGAGTTCTCATAGTTTGCTATTTTACTGCTTGCCGCTCGGCAAGCTGCCGGCCTGCGGCCGGTGCACCGGCTGAAGTCGGTGCGCAGACTGAAGTCTGCCCCACGGTGCGGCAAGTTTGCGAGCCCTGCGAAGGAAGCAATCAGGTGCAGTGCTAATTGCGCACATTCACTTTCACTCCGGATAGCGCGGCGCCACCACGATAGACGTGCTGCGTAGCTTTCACGAAATCGGTGAGGCGAGCGTTGTAGATATCGAGGAATTTCTGCGGATTGCGGTCCACCAGGGGAAACCACGAACTCTGCACCTGCACCATGATGCGATGACCGCGGCGGAAGACGTGGTCGATATCGGGCATCACCCATTCCACCTTCTCCATCTTGCCGGGCGTGAAGGGCTCGGGCTTGGAGAGGCTGTTGCGAAATTTGCCACGCATGGGTTCGCCGCGCACCAGTTGCTGATAGCCGCCCATGTGAATGCCGGCGGGGTTCGGATCGGGATCGGGGTAATCCTCAGGATAGACGTCGATCAGTTTTACGACCCAATCGGAATCGGTGCCGGTAGTGGAGACGAAGAGCGATGCGGCGATGGGCCCGGCGAGCGTCACGTCGGTGTCGAGCGCGGCAGTCTGATAAGTGAGCACGTCGGTGCGGCTGGAGGCGAAGCGCTGGTCTTCCACCATGTGCTCGCGCGTCATGCCGGGGCCCTGTCCGCCGATGTAGGGCACGGGCTTGGCGGGGTCGCTGATGTACTCGTCGAAGGCCGCGGCGCCGCTGGGAGCGTCGAACGAAAGGAGGCCGTCGGCGTGGAAGTAGAGCGTCTTCGCCTGCGCATCCTTGGGCGGCCACGCGGTCTCTTTGCGCCATTGATTGGTGCCGGTTTCGAAGACGTAGGCTTCGGGAAGTTTAGGATCGTCCTTGCCCTTGAGCCAGTGGTTGAAGAAGGGGAACTCGATTTCGTCGCGGTAGAAGACGGCGGTCTTGGAGCCGAACTTCACGTTGCCGAGCAGGTCGCCATCGCTGCGCGACCAGCCGCCGTGATACCACGGGCCCATCACCAGCATATTATTGGCGCCCGGGCTGTTCTTCTCGATCTCTTTGTAGGTATTGAGCGCGCCGAACAGATCCTCGGCATCGAACCAGCCGCCCACGGTCATCACGGCGGGCTTGATGTTCTTGAGGTGGCGGCGCAGGTCGCGCGCCTGCCAGAATTCATCGTAGGTCTCGTGCTGGGTCATCTCGGTCCAGAAGGGAACGTCGTTTTTGAAGTACTTCTCGTTGACGTTGGAGAGCGGGCCGAGTCCGAGGAAAAAGCTGTACCCGTCCTGCTGCGTCAGGCCGCCGGTCTGCGTGCCCGCGGGCGGAGGCAGCGTGGGCAAGGGGCGCGGATGGCCGAAGCTGGCGAAGAAGCGGAACATGTGCGGCAGGTAGAGGGTGCCGTTGTGATGGAAATCGTCGCCGACGAACCAATCGGCGATGGGCGCCTGCGGGGATGCGGCTTTGAGCGCAGGGTGCGCATCGATGATACCGGCAGCGGTGTAAAAACCTGGGTACGAGATGCCCCACATGCCCACGTTGCCGTTGTTGTTGGGGACGCGCTTGAGCAGCCAGTCGATGGTGTCGTAGGTGTCGGTGCTCTCGTCGGTGTCCTGGGGTCCGCGTTTGACGGGGCGGTGGGGCGTCATGTTGACGAAGTCGCCTTCCGACAGGTAGCGGCCGCGAACGTCCTGGTAGACGAAGATGAATTGCTCTTTGGCAAATTTCTCGGATGGGCCGAGCGAGGTCTTGTAGTTCTCCACGCCGTAAGGCGAGACGGAGTAAGGCGTGCGCGACATCATGATGGGCCAGGCCTGGCTGGTGTCCTTGGGAACGTAGACGCTGGTGAAGAGCCGCTTGCCATCGCGCATGGGAATTTGGAATTCGTACTTGGTATAGTGCGACTTGATGAACTCGAGCCCCTGCCCATAGCAGGAGAGGGCAAGAAACGATAAGACGGCGAGAGGGCGCGTAATTATCATAGAGATCTAGCGTAGCAAGGCGTAGTCGCCAACGAGTGACGAGCGAGGGATACAACGATGGATTCCAAGACGAATGATCGACGAGGCTTCCTGCACGGCATGATGGCCGCGGGAGGCGTGGCCGCGGCGGCAGTGCCGTTGGCGCAGGCACAACCGGCGGGCGCGGGCGCAAGTGACATGCCGTTCCTGCCTTCTTACACACGCGCGCAGACTTACAAAAGCTTGAAGCAATCGAGCTACGACAAGACCGGAGGCAATAGCGACCGGTGGCCGATCGCGGCGGGCGGTGTGCAGGAAGTCTTCAACGCCACCGGTGCCGGTGCCATCACGCACATCTGGTTCACGATTGCGGCGCGCAGCAACGATCATTTGAAAGAACTGGTGCTGCGCGGCTACTGGGACGGCAATGCGAAGCCCAGCGTGGAAGTGCCGGTGGGCGACTTCTTCGGACTGAATCTGGGGATCTACCAGATTTACGAATCGCAGTATCTGGCGTGCTCTCCGGGGCGCAGCTTGAATAGCTATTTCGCCATGCCGTATAAGCGGTCGGCGCGCTTCACTGTGACCAACGAGGGCTCGCAGGAGATCAATAGCTTCTATTCGAATATCGATTACGTGTCGGTGCCGAAACTGCCCGACGATTCGCTGTACTTCCACGCGCAGTACCGGCAGTCTGCTCCATGCGTGCCGGTGGCGGCAGGCGCGGGCGGCGCCAAGTTGAATCCGGATGGCAAGCAGAATTACGTGTACTGCGAGACTCGGGGGCGCGGCCATCTGATGGGTGTGACGCTGGGCGTGCTGCAGAATGCCAACGGCTGGTGGGGCGAAGGCGATGACATGATTTTCATCGACGATGAGAACAAGCCGGTGATCATCGGGACGGGGTCGGAGGATTACTTCCTGGGGAGTTGGAATTTCGGCGGGCAGTTCGGCGCGGCGCAATTCGCCCACGCGCAGTATGGCGCGCCGTTGATTGTTAACCCGGAGCGGACCGGCGGGAAGTACTGCTGCTACCGGTGGCACGGCGACAATCCCGTGACATTCGACCGCTACATGAAGCACACCATGGAGCACGGGCACGCTAACGATCGCGGAGATAATTTCTATTCGGCGGCCTATTGGTATCAGAGCACGCCGTACACGGATTTCCCGGCACTGCCTCCGGTGGCGCAGCGGATACCGATTACTAAGGCGGGGTGAGAATCGGGTTCGTTTTTGGGGGATGTAAGTAGTTCTTTTTTGTTTGGGTTGCATGCCCAAAATGGGTTTGTTTTGCAATTTTTGTTGAACGCACTTCCGGCGCGCACTGGAAGGCCAGAGCGCGTTGGAAAATGGGTAGGGCATCGCCTGCTATTTCCATGGTAGCGGCGGGGTCAAGAGTTAGTGAGAGTAAGTGGCGCGTTATCATGGGAAGAATAGGTAAAATGGGCAATTGCGAGGGGTCATGGCAGGGTGTAGTCTGTCAATACATTGTCTGGCATGATACGCTGGATTTGAGGACGTGGTCATGCCAAACACCCAGACTCGCATTGAGAAGCTCGATCTGCGACTGACGCCATCCGCGAAGCGGACTCTACAGATCGCGGCGCAGGCGGCGCGACGTTCCGTGAGCGAGTTTGTTCTGGAGAGCGCATTAGCGCGTGCCGAGGAGACCTTACCGGATCGTCAGCGTTTTGGCTTGGACGCTGGTCAATGGGAGGCCTTCCAGAAGGCTCTGTCGGCTCGGCCCCGAACAGTTCCGAGACTCAAGCGGTTGCTCCGTGAGCCAAGTGTGTTCGAGCGCGGCAAAGTCTAGTGGCGGAATTACGCATCGAGAAGCTGAAGCGCAGTCACCCTCTTGATGAGTTTGACTGCGGCCGGGAAGCACTTAACCGGTTTCTGATTCGTTATGCGTTGCCGAACCAACAGGCCGGTGCGTCCCAAACCTACATCGCACTCGCGGATGACGAAGTCGCCGGCTATTACACGCTGGTTGTGGGGCAGGTCGAGTACGAGGAAGCGTCGGAGCGTTTGAAGAGGGGGCTCGCTCAACGGCCGGTGGCAATCATGCTGCTGGCCCGCCTTGCGATTTCGACCAGATGGCAGGGGAAAGGTCTGGGAAGCGGGCTGCTGAAAGATGCGATGCTCAGGACGCTCCAGGCCGCCGATATCGCCGGGATTCGTGCATTTGCGGTGCACGCGAAGGACGACGAGGCCAAGGCCTTTTACGAGCGGTTCGATTTCGAGCCGTCGCCTAGCGATCCCTACCACTTGTTCCGGCTGCTGAAGGATATTCGTAAGGCGATCGCGGGGTGAGTCCGCCCCCCGCTTGGTTTGGCTAGACGGGGTCGATCACGGCTTCCAGGATTTCCAGGCGCCGCTTTGGCGTCTCGCCTTCTAACTCTTCCTTCTCGAAGGCGTCGAGTACTTCCATGCCCTCTACGATGCGGCCGAACGCGGAGTATTTGCCGTCCAGGTGCGGAGCGGGACCCAGCATCAGGAAGAAGGACGTGGTGGCGGAATCCGGGTCGTCTGAGCGCGCCATGGAGACGATGCCGCGTTCGTGCTTCACATCGTCGCGGAATTCTCCCTTCAGCGGGCGTACCCAGCGGTCGGCGGGATGCGGCGCCCCATTCGCGCGCGAATTCTCCATGCCGCCCTGCGCGACGAAGCCCTTGATCACACGGTGGAATGAAGTGCCGTTCAACCAGCCCGTGTCGGCGAGCTTGAGGAAATTGCGTACGTGATGGGGCGCCCAATCGGGCTCCATCTTGATTTTGATGGCGCCGAGCGTGGTCTTCACGGTGACGGTACGACGCATCTCGTCCACCGTGGCGTTGACGAAGGGCTCCCCCTTCTTCTTCTCGATGGTGACTTTCAAAATGCGCACCGGCTTTTCGGCGAAGCCATCGGCGGCGGCGACGGGCGCTTGCGAAATCTTCTCCACCACGTCCATACCTTCGTTGACGCGCCCGAAAGCCGAGAACTTTCCATCGAGCGGCGGCTGCGGCCCGACGCAGACGAAGAACTGCGCGCCGTCGCTATCGGCTTTGCCGGGAATGCTCACGGTGGAGACCACGCCGCGCTCGTGCTTCATATCGCTGAACTCGCCGGCGAGTTGATTCAGGCCGCCTGAGCCCCACAGCTTGCGCGGCGTCTTGGCGTCCTTGAGCAGCGGGTCGCCGCCCTGGATGATGCCGTACGAAACCACGCGGTGGAAGGCGCTGCCATCGTAGAA
>JBDTPR010000349.1:0-7065 GCA_039932635.1 Candidatus Solibacter sp. | reverse complement strand
CTAGTCAATGGCGGCTTCACCGCGAAAGTACGGATAGGATCGGCTCGGGATCGAGCCGCGGGCAACTCGATCCCTTTCCTGCCGGAAATCCTCTAACCGCTACTTCTTAGCCTTGTTCGCCTTTGCGGCAAGGTTCTCAGCCTTGGCCGCGGAATGATTCTTGTTGTGGCGCGCTAATGCCTTCGCAATCTGCTCTGCGGAGAGCTTGCTATGATTCTCCGAATGCAAGACTTCGGTGGGCGAACTCGTATTGATGGCCATTCTGTAAGAACTCCTGATTTTCCCAAGGCGGCATCACGGCGTCCGTTGCGGAAGAGCCTGCGATGCCAATTCCTGTTGTAAGGTGTGAGGTGCTTCGCCGCGTAGGCTGGGAATTAGCCTTTTGGCCCGCGAGGCGTGATTGGGCCTGCTGCAACTCGGACGAATCCCTCGCTGAACAGCAACGCTCATCCTGATTGTACCGCCGGCCAGTTTGGCGGATTGGCTTTTCTACCGGTAGATCGAGCCCTCTTTGTCGATAAGGTGACAAATTAACGGAGGGCCGATTCCCGGCAGCACGTGCCGTTAATCGCCGCGCGCAACGCACGCGTTGACGAGTGTGCGGACGCGCGCAGTCTGCATGGCGAAATCCCCGAGGATTGGCGCGCAAGGTAACGCACGAGGTACTTCGCTCAAGAACGGGTGAAAGAGGTCGTTCGATAGCCTTCGATTCACCTGGCGGCGGTCCACGAGAGCGGCATCCCGGACAATAATGTATTCGAGAGGTGAAGGATGCGGCTGACCATTGCATTGCTCCTTACGCTGGCGGCAGCAGCACAACAGCAGCCTGCCGCGCGGGTGGAGTTCGAAGTGGTTTCGGTGAAGCCCGGCGACCCCTCGGATGCCAGTTCCAGCTCACGCACCACCGCGGGCGGACTACAAATGCGAAACACCACTCTGAACAACTTGATACGGGGCGCGTACAGACTGAACGAGTTTCAGCTCGAAGGCGGCCCGAAGTGGGTCGGTTCGCAACGCTTCAACATAGACGCCAAGATACCGGCAGGTGTTGCCAGCGAGCATATCCCGCTGATGATGCAGGCACTGCTGGCGGACCGCTTCAAGCTGGTGTTCCACCGCGAAACCAGAATGCTGCCGGAGTACGAACTGGTGATTGCGCCGGGCGGTCCCAAACTCGATGCCGCCGCCCCGGAGTTTCTCAACGACCAAAGTTCGAGCCAGGGGGATCGCCAGATCAGAGGCAAGGCGCTGACCATGGCGACCTTCGCCAACATGCTGATCGGCGCGGTTGGATCTCCGGTGGTGGACCGGACCGGGCTCACCGGGAAATACAGGATCAGCCTGGTTTTCGCACCGATGCTCGGCGCGCCCGCCGACGATGAGCCACTGCCCACCATCCTGGCTCTGCTCCCGCAGCAACTCGGGCTTAAGTTGGAGAAGACCAAGGGGCCGGTGGATGTCCTGGTGATCGACCGCGTGGAGCAGCCCGCCGAAAATTGAGCCGATCCCGGCCAAAATCGGCCCCCGATCGTGTCCGGCGCACCGTAGTTGTCCGAAGTACACTTGCGCGGTGAGGACGATTCGGCATAGCGTGAGTCATGCCCTATATGGATGGCCTCGCAGCATCCTACGGCTCGAAGCCGCGCTCGCCGTTCTGATAGCTCCGGCATCCGCAACCCACGCATAGTGCAGTCCAGGCAGACTCACGGTCCGTGCTGGACAGCGATCAGGTCAGAGACCCTGTTCGGCTCATCCGCGACACTCCTTCCTTCTCTGAGAATCGCTTGGCAGCAAAAAGGACGACGAACATGGCAGTAACGGCAGATGCGGTAACCAAAACGCGTGACAAGGGTGAAGCAGGGTGGGTCAACCGCCTTTTCAACAGTGAAGGCTCCACTCCGGAATACCAGGAACTGAAATTCACTCTCCACCGGAAGCTGCTCGACCGCATCAACCTGGAGGCGCTTTCCTCCATGTCCGGCGAGCGTGTGCGCGCGGAAGTCCGCACCGCCGTCGCCCGCCTGGTGGATGAAGAGAAGACGCCGCTCAGCCTGGTGGAAAAAGATCGCGTCATCGAAGAGATTCTGGACGAGGTCTTCGGTCTCGGCCCGCTCGAACCGCTGCTTCAGGACCCCAGCATCAGCGACATTCTGGTGACCACGCCGCAACATGTCTACGTGGAGCGCGCCGGTAAGCTCTACAAGACTCCGGTGGAGTTCAAGGACGACGCCCACCTGCTGCGCATCATCGAAAAAATCGTCTCGCGCGTAGGACGCCGTGTGGACGAATCGTCGCCCATGGTGGACGCCCGCCTACCCGATGGCTCGCGCGTCAATGCGGTGATCCCTCCTGTGGCCGTGGACGGTCCGCTGCTCTCTATCCGCCGCTTCGGCCGGCACGCGCTCAAGGGCGAGGACCTGGTGGCGAAGTTGGCCATGACGCAGGGCATGCTGGACATTCTCAAGGCCTGCGTGAAGGCACGTCTCAATATCCTGATCTGCGGCGGTACGGGCTCCGGTAAGACCACCCTGCTGAACGCCGTTTCGTCGTACATCCCGGAAGACGAGCGCATTGTGACTATCGAGGACGCCGCGGAATTGCGCCTGCAGCAGACCCACGTAGCCCGCATGGAGACCCGCCCCGCGAACGTGGAAGGCACTGGCGCGATCCATATCCGTCAACTCGTGATCAACGCTCTCCGTATGCGGCCCGACCGCATCATTGTTGGAGAGGTCCGCTCAGAGGAAGCGCTGGACATGCTGCAGGCCATGAACACGGGTCACGACGGCTCGCTCACCACGCTGCACGCCAATACGCCGCGCGACGGGCTGGGCCGCCTCGAAGTCATGGTCGGCATGGCTAACGCCAACATGGGTGTGCGTTCGATCCGTCAGCAGATATCGAGCGCTGTGGATTTGTTCGTGCAGACCTCGCGGTTCAGCGATGGCACCCGGCGGATTACGCACATCACCGAAGTGGTCGGCATGGAGCAGGACGTGATCACGCTACAGGATATTTTCCTGTTCGAGAAGACGGGCATATCGGAGACCGGCAGAGTCCGTGGACGCTTCCGCGCCACTGGGATTCGTCCGAAATTCTACGAACGCCTGAAGCAGTGCGGCATTACCCTGCCCGCCCAGATGTTCCAGACGGTGGTGGAAATTAATTAGGTAGTCCGAGAGCTGAGTGGGGCGTTGTATCATGCCTCATATGCTCATCAGGATTGCCTGTCTGCTGCCGCTCGCCGTGGCGACCCTTTATGCGCAGGGAGGCTGGTTTCAGCCTGCCCTCCTGGAGAGGGCAGATGTCGGCAAAGCCCTGAAGTCGGTGGACGATCGCGCCGCCGAAATCGTTGAGGAGTGGATCCGCCTGGTGGAGATTCCGGCGCCCTCCGGCAAAGAGCAGGCGCGCGCCAAATATATCCAGGCGGAGATGCAGAAACTCGGCCTCACCGAGATCCGCACCGACGATCTGTTCAATGTGAGCGGTGTCCGCAAAGGTAGCGGCGGCGGCCCCACGGTGGTCTTCGCTGCCCACATGGACACCGTCTTTCCCGAGGGCACGCCCATCAAAGTGAAGCGCGAGGGCAACATCCTGCGCGCTCCCGGCATCGGCGACGACACGTCGAACCTGATGGCCACTTTGGAAATGTTCCGCGCACTCAATCGCGGCGGCGTGCAGACCAAAGGCGACCTCATCTTCCTCGCCTCCGTGCAGGAGGAAGTGGGACTGGTCGGCGCCAAGCACTGGCTGGAAACCAGCGGCTACAAGCCCGACATGTTCGTATCGATCGACGTCTCGTCCACCGAGGTTTGGTACGGCGCGCTGCGCATCGATCAGTTCAAGTTCTTCTACACTTCGCCGGGGGCCCACACACTGGAGAGCCGCGGCGCACCCAGCCCGGCGAAGGCCGTGGCTAAAGCGATCAACGCGCTTTACGAACTCCCTTTGCCGCCCATCGCCGAGGGCTTCGGAACCTTCAAACTGCCCACGCTCAATGTCGGCATGTTGGGCGGGGGCACGGTGTATAACGCCATTCCGCGCGAGGCCTGGTTTACCGTGGACCTGCGCTCGCTTGACAGCACCACGCAGGACCGGTTGGAGAGCGCCGTGGTCTCCACCGCGCGGCGCGCCGCCGAACAGGAAGGCGTCGGCTTCCGCATGGAGCGGAAAATGGGCATCGATTATTCCAAGGCGCGGCCGCAGCAGGAGCGCCTGAATCACCCCCTGGTGCAGACCGCGCTAGCCACCGCCAACCACTTCCGCAAACCCGGCACGCCCGCAATCGTGGCCCAGGACGCGGGCGCCAACGATTCGAATATCGCCGTCAGCATGGGCATCCCCGCGGTGGCGGTCGGCGCGGTGGTTGAATTCATGCCCCACCGCCTCGAAGAGTATGCCGAGGCGCTCAGCATCGTGCCCGGGATCAAATCGCTGATCGCGCTCGCCGTCTCGCTGACAACGCGCTGAGACCTACTTGAGCTGGTCTCGCCAGCTAGTCAAGGAAACGGCAGCCAATCTGAATGGCGTGCTGGGTCAGGCGTTCGACCCGGACGATTTCTAATTCGACAGCATCTTCGGGGTCGAATTCCAGCAGCATGTCGTCGCCTGGGATAAGCTCTTCGGGTTGCCCGATCGCGATCAGGTTGCAGCCGGAGTAACTCAAATTGGCGATCAAAACCGGACGATGGTCCCGTTTGCCCGGGATGCCCTCGAAGTGTGCCTTCGCCAACTGCGACGCTTCCACCCGGTAGCGTAAATGCCGACGTTGTTCGATCATCCCTAGGCACCCCCCAGGAACTCGCAGCCTATGTGCAGCACCTCCACCGACGCTTTCATCGCGTAGGTGACTCGCGCCCGCACGGGTTCCGGCCTACCTATTTTTAGCAGCACGGTCTCGCCCACTTTTGGGACATCGTTCATCACGCACAAGATGCTGCAGCCGTGATGCGATTGGTCGTGAAGCAGCGCCGACCTCGGCGTGCTGCTCTCGAAGGGCGCCAACACCAGTTCGCAAGTCTCCGATAATGGCGGATGATAACGTATGCCTCGACGTATTACCTGCACGCAGCCATGTCCTCAATCCCACTTATCGTTGAGAACCGGGCGATCTTTAGCGCTGGCGCCTACATACGTTCCTGAAATTTGCGCCACGCGGCCATCGAGCGTTTGAGATTATCTTCCATGTCTCCGGGCACCTGGTAACATTGCAGCCCGATCGGCCCCTTATAGCCGGCCGCCACCAGCTTCTTGAGGAAGCCGAAAACATCGAACTCGCCGCGGTCCAGCGGCTGGATCAGGCGGTCCCAACCGCCCTCGTGTTCGGCGCCGTTGATGCTCACCATTTCCAAATAGGGCATGGCCTCGCGCAGGCGCTGATCCAGATTCGCCTCGTCCTTCACCGCCAGAAAATGCGTTAGATTGAAACTCACGCCGACATTCGGGCGGTCCACTAACTTGCGCATCTGTAGCGCGTCCTCGATCCGGCCTACGTAGAAACCCATGTGGGGATACAGCACCACGCGCAGGCCCGATTTCGCCGCCAGGTCCGCCACCTCACGCACCCTTTGCACCGCTCGCGCCTCGGCATCCGGCGCGGTGCCCTGCACGGTCAGCCACAGCACTGCGCCGTGGCCTTTCAACTGGCGGATGGCTTCGGGCAGCGCTTCATCATAGGCCGGCTTGTCGGCCTCTACGCGCACCGCGACATAAGTGCTGAACATCTTGAGACCGCGGCTTTCCAGCGCCTGCAGCATCTCCGGCACCTTCAACGCGCCTGTGTACCCGAGGCCCGCGTAGCCGGTGCGCTTCACCATTTCCGCCTGAGCGTCCAGCGGCACCTTCAGATCGCGCCCGGTGCCATTGTCGAAAACGAAGAACGGGTTGGTCAGCTTCTGCGCGGAGGCAGGCAGCAAAGCGGCGGTCAACGCCAGGCACACAGCAAGTAGTCTCACGCCTTCGTTTGTATCACGAGTGCCCGGGCCGCGGTGGGCAGCCTATTTGGCGATGGCTTCCAGCGCCTTCAGGATTGCCGGGTCGCGCTCGGCCTCGACCTCGTCGCCCTTCTCCACGCCGAAGGCCTGATTGAAGACCTCGGTCTTCAGCCGGTTGGAAACGAATTCGCGTTCCGCCAGCCATTCGGCGAGACCGGGCCGTATCTGCCGGTCGGAGAGAAAGACGCGGAACTGGTCCAAGAGCGCCGGACTCACTTCGAACTCGGCATCCACCTTGTTGTCGCGCAGATACTGCGTGGCGTAGTTGGTGAACGATGCGCTGGCGTCCATCACGTTGCGCAGCCGGTTGGTGTTCGGCGGATACACCACGAAATCCGGCTCGATACCGCCGCCGCCGGTTACCTTGCGCCCTTTATCGGTGCGGAACTCGCTCTCCTTATTGGGGTGCGCGGTGGTTGGTCCCAACCCGAAGCGCGCGGCGTCCAGCGGCTTCTGAATCGACCGTCCGCTGGGCGTGTAATAGAGCGCCGTGGTCAGCGCCAGCCCGGTATTCATCGTGAGCGGAAAGACGCTTTGCACCAGTCCCTTGCCGAAGCTGGGTATGCCCAAAATCGTCGCGCGATCGTGATCCTGCATGGCGCCGGCGACGATCTCCGACGAACTCGCCGATTTCTCGTTCATCAGAACAGCCATCCTGAAGCCGTACGGCTTGGCATTGGCGGGTACCGATTCCGTGGACTCCGGCACGTGCCGTCCACGCACCGTGACAATCTTCATCCCCGGCCGCAGGAACAGCGCGCACGTTCCCACCGCGGCCGTCAGCACGCCTCCAGGATTATTGCGCAGGTCCATCACCAGGCCCGCCAGGCGATCCCCGCCCAGCTTTTCGATCGCTGCCTTTACCTGCTCCGCCGTCTTCTCGTCGAAACTGGTGACGCGTATGTAGCCGATCCCCGGCCCCACGAAGAACGCGCGGTCCACCGACGGCGATTGCATCTCCTCCGGCGTCATGGTGAAGTGCAGCAGGCTCGGGATCCCGGGACGCCGCACATCCAACCGCGCCTGGCGCTGCCGGGACTGCTCCAGCAGTTGCGGCAACTGCTCGGTATCC
>JBDTPR010000348.1:0-7073 GCA_039932635.1 Candidatus Solibacter sp. | reverse complement strand
GGGTGCTATCTAAGAGAACTCCAAGAAGACCGTCAAGATGTCGCAATTCGCCGCAAGAAGTAACTTGGGGAACGTCTTCGCGGCGCCATCCTAAATCTCGACGATGCCCCGTTGTGCAGCGACCACGACCGCCTGGGTGCGGTCGCTCACACCTAATCGCCGCAGGATGATATTGACGTGCCACTTCACGGTGCCGCGCGTGATGCTAAGCGCGTCGGCAATCTCCTGATTATTCAGCCCCTTCACAATCAGCCGCAGAATATCCATTTCTCGCGGACTGAGCGCCGGACGATTGAGCTTCCCCGGCACGCTATTGCGGATGCTGCGCGGAAAATAAGTGTGCCCGGTCCGCACGCTGCGGATCGCCTCCAGCAGCTTCAAATGAGACATTCCCTTAAGCAGGTAAGATTGCGCACCCGCCGCCAGAGCTTTGCGAATATCCTCATCGCCCTGGTATGTGGTGAGCACGATTACGGCGCTCTCCGGGCGTTCCCTCCGGATCAACTCGGTGGCCTCGACGCCGCCCATTCCCGGCATCCGCAAATCCATCAGCACGACATCGGGAGAATGTTTACGCGCCAGCGCGACCGCTTCGGTCCCGGACTTCGCTTGCCCCACCACCGCCATGTCCGGCTGCCCGTTAATAATCCCCAGCAGGCCCAGGCAAACCACAGGGTGGTCGTCAGCGATCAGCACCCTTATGATTGCGGCGTCGTGAGCGTCGGACTTTGCGCAGTCGGCGCGATATGAGTTCTGACTCGAAACCTGCATTTCTCCGGCCCTCCGCAACGACCAGGCGCTTGCGTCCCGGAAGAATTGTACACTAAAAGGCCGGTAGCAGGAACGCCGTCGTGAGCCACAGGCCGCAACCATCACCAATGGGCAAGCTTCTCAGGTACGCTTTCGCCTGGCACGCCCTCGCGCTGATTGGCGCCGCCAGCGCGCCGCCAGCCGCCCCGCTCAAACCGCCCGTTTTTGTGAGCCGAATCTGGCGAACCCAGGATGGCCTCCCCGAAAATCGCATTCGCGCGATTGCGCAGACTCCAGACGGGTACCTTTGGGTCGGCACCTCGAGCGGACTGGCGCGCTTCGACGGCATGCGCTTCGTGGTTTACGGCCGCTTCAACACGCCCTCCATGAACGACGACAACATCCGCGCGCTTACCGTGGTGCGGGACGGCTCGCTATGGATCGCGACCGATGGCGGTGGCCTGCTGCGCTACCAGAACGGACGCTTCGAGTCCTATGGACCGAAAGAGGGGCTGCTCAACGAGTTCGTCGGCGCCGTGTTGATGGACCGGACCGGCGTGGTGTGGGCGGGCACCAATCGCGGACTCTTCCGCCTGAAAGCCGGACGCTTCGAGCGTGTCGACGAGGCTCTCCATCTACCCAACATTGCCTTCTTCGCATTGCGCGAATCCGCCGGCGGGCGGCTCTTCGCGGCCGGTCCTGCCGGTCTGTTTTGCGTGGAGGATGGGCAACCGCGGCGCTGCAAAGAAGGGCGCGACCTCGACAGCGTCTATCAAATCGGAGCGGCGCGCGATGGTTCCCTCTGGGTAGGCACCAATCGAGGACTGCGCATTGTAGGCGACGTGCCGCAGGATCCCACTCGCCCCTATTCGAAGAGCATGTTGGGTGCAATCCTGGAAGACCACACGGGAGGCATGTGGTTGGGCACGGAGGGCGATGGACTCTATCTGGTGAACGGCCCAAAGGTGACGGCGTTCCACGCCCCGGCTAACCTGCCCGACAACAGTATTTCGGCGCTCCTGGAAGATCGCGAGCAGAGCATCTGGGTGGGCACCGCCGACGGGTTGGTGCGCATGAGTGCGCCTGAGGTGGCCGTTCTCAGCAGCCGCGATGGACTCTCCGGCGACAACGTCACCACCACATACTGCGGCAACAACGGAACCGTCTGGCTCACCACCGTGACCGGCCAGGCATTCCGCTACGTCAACGGCCGCATCGAAGCGCTGCGCCTGCCGCCGCTCGCCGACAACCTCCGCATTCGCGGCGTATATGAAGACCACAGCGGAGCGTTCTGGTTCGGCACCGGCAGTCAGGGAGTGTTGCGCGTGGTCAACGGGAAGGCCACGCACATCACTACCGCGGAGGGCCTGCGTAACAACGGCATTCAGGGCTTCTACGAAGACCGCGACCGGAATCTCTGGATCGGCACCACCAGCGGCCTCAGCCGTTGGGATGGCTCGCATTTTCAAAACTACTATCTTGAACAGGGACTCTCCTACGGCTGGGTGCGCGCGATTGCCGAAGACCGTAACGGCGATATGTTGGTCGGCACAGACCGGGGACTCAACCGCTTCCACGATGGCCGGTTCACCGCGGATCCGGCGTTCGCCGCGCTCAATCGCGAACGCGTCTGGGCGGTCTATGCCGGCGCGCCTGACAGCCTGTGGATCGGCACTCTCGGCGGAGGGTTGGTACGCATACGCGACGGCAAGGCGTCCAGGATTACTTCCCGCGAAGGCCTGCCCAGCAACGCCATCTTTCAGGTGATTGGCGATGGTAATGGCAATCTGTGGATGAGTAGCCCGTTGGGAATCTTCGCCGCCACCATGGGCGATCTGAATGCCGTCGCCGATGGCCGCTCGGACTCGGTGGCGGTGCTCTCCTACGGCACCGGCGACGGATTGGAATCGCCGCAGATCAACGGCGGTGTGCAGCCCGCGGGATGTCTCGCGACGGATGGGGAATTGTGGTTTCCCAGTGTCAAAGGCGCTGTCCATTTCAAGCCGGGAACGTCGCGCACCAGCTATCGGTCGCCCGTCCGCGTAGAGACGGTGCTGGTGGACGGCAAGCCCGTCGCCGCCGGCAGCGACGTCACCGTCGGCCCGGGCAGACGGCGCGTGGAATTCGATTTTACTGCGTGCAGTCTGCGCGCGCCGGAGCGGGTGGTGTTCCGATACAAACTGGAAAGCTACGACGCGCATTGGATCGCCGCAACCGGCCGCCGGTCCACTTCATACGACAACCTGCCTCCCGGTCAGTATCGATTTCGAGTGATGGCGCGCGATGGCTCGCTGGACGCGAGCCCCACCGAAGCCGCCGTCACTCTGACCGTGCAGCCGCAGTTCTATCAGACCGGCTGGTTCTACGGACTTGTGATGCTGGCCGTGGCCGCCGCCGTAGCTGGCGTGCTGCTCTATCAGGAACGGCAGGTGCGCGAGCGCTTCAACCTGCGTCTGGCGGAGCGGACCCGCATCGCACGCGAAATGCACGACACCGTAGTGCAGGGCTGCGTTGGAGTCTCCACGCTGATCGAAGCGGCAGTGGGCTCCGCCCGTTCCGACCAGGATTTGATGCTGGAATGCCTGGATAACGCCCGCATTCATCTGCGCTTGACCCTGGACGAAGCCAGACAGGCCCTCACCGACCTGCGCGAGGATTCGTTTGAGCATGGCCTGCCTGGCGCATTAGCCGAACTGACCAGAGCGGTCAGCGCCGAGAAAGCAATCCCCGTGACCTTGGAAGTGGTCGGCGACGAAGTGCAGTTCCCGGAGTCCACCTCGCGCACGCTGCTACTGGTTACGCGCGAAGCCATCCGCAACGCGGTGATGCACGGGACGCCGAGTCGCGTGACTGTCCGCCTGATGTTCGCTCCGGCGGGCGTACATCTGGAGATTCAGGACGACGGTTGCGGTTTCGAGCCCGTCTCCGCCGGTCTGGCAGCGAAAGGTCATTTCGGAATCCTCGGGATGCGCGAGCGGATGGAACAGATCTGGGGCTCGCTCGAAGTATCGAGCACTCCGGGAAAGGGCACCACCGTAACCGCGCGCTTGCCGCAAGCGACCTTCGCGAACTCCTCCGCCGCCGCCGACTAGTTTGCAGGGCGAGCTCTTCCGCCCCCCCCCGTGAATTTACCCTACCCCCTATCCCCGGATAGGCGTTTTCTCCCTGCCCCGCATGATAGATTTGGCGTCCAGTGCTTTGGGGGGCGAGGAACACCAGGCGTGCCACATCGCCAACCAAGCCATTTTTTCGCAATTCGGGGGGAACATGCGAACGTCTCTATTGATGCTGGGCCTGCTATGTGCATCGCTGGCGCCGGTATCGGCTCAAACGGTAGGTGAAATCACGGGAGAAGTACGGGATGCCAGCGGAGCTAACGCTCCCGACGTCGCCATTACGGCGACCAACACTGCAACCAACGTCGCCCGCTCGACGGTAACGAATTCCGCTGGCGTCTATAGTTTCCCCGGCCTGACTCCGGGCGTGTATTCGGTAAAGGCCACGGCGTCCGGCTTCCAGACGGTAGTCAAGACCGACGTTCAACTCCAGGTGCAACAAACCGCGCGCGTCGATTTCACCCTGCAAATCGGGCAGTCCACACAGACCATCGAAGTCAGTGGCGTGGGTGCTCTCTTGAGCACGGAAGATGCCACCGTTGGCACGGTGATCGAGCAGAAGCGAATTGTCGAACTGCCACTAAATGGACGCAATTTCTTCAGCCTGGTGGCGCTGAGTCCCAACGTGACATACGGCTTTACTCCGGCGCAGCAGGCGTCTGGCCGTCTCGGCGGCACGCGTTCCACGCTGACCATGTCGCTCTCCGGCGCGCGCGCCACGTGGGCCAACTACACCCTCGACGGGATCACTAACACCGACGTCGATTTCAACACCTACATCGTGCTGCCCTCGGTAGACGCCCTTCAGGAGTTCAAGGTGCAGTCCGGAATTTATCCGGCGGAATTCGGACGCGAGGCCGGACAGATCAACGTATCGACCAAGTCCGGCACCAATGCCTACCATGGCGCGGTTTTCGAATTCCTCCGCAATAACGCGCTGGATGCCCGCAGCTACGACTTCCTCTCCAGCACTCGCTCGGCCACCAATCCCTCGCCCGCGAGCACGCCCTACCGGCAGAATCAATACGGCTTCACCCTCGGTGGACCGGTGCAGATTCCCAAAGTGGTAAACGGCAAGAACCGCCTGTTCTTCATGTCCAACTTCGAAGGCTTCAAGGCGCGCACCACTAGCACGTCCATCGCCACCACCATGACCGCCCCAATGCGGGACGGCGATTTCTCCTCGATCCCGACGGTGTTGCAGGATCCGCTGACTCGCGCGGGTACACCGCCCAACGTGATCACCAGTCCATACCCGGGCAACAAAGTCCCATCCAATCGGTTCGACAAATCCTCGGTCTACCTGATGAGCAAGTTTTTTCCGCTGCCGAACCTGCCCGCGGCGCCCGGACTGCCCCTCCGCAATTACCAGTACCTGAACAAAACGCCCGTCGACAAGGTGCAATTCAACCAGCGCATCGATTTCAATGAGAGCCTGAAATCGCAGTGGTTCGGCCGCTACAGCTGGACCGATGAGCTGACCGTCAACCCCGGTCTCACCACCGACGGCAGTACGACATACACCAGGGCAAGCCAGTGGGTGGTGTCGAATATTCGCGTCTTCTCCCCCACCAAGGTGAACGAGGCGCGCTTCGGGTACAACTCGCTGTACAACAGCATCGCGCAGCAACTCGCCGGCGTGGAAGACGTGGATGCGGCGATCGGCGTGCCCGTCAAAGTCAGCGACCCCAACTCGTGGGGTGTGCCCAGCATTCAGCTCAGCAACAACCTCACCAGCTTCGGCAACAACACCAGCAGCCCGTTCACCATCGACGACAAAGTCTTCCAGGGAGTGGACAACTTCTCCTGGACGGTCGGCAAGCATTCGCTTCGCATGGGCGGCGAGTACCGCTACAATATGTTCCCGCAAGTGGGCAACGAATTCCCGCGCGGACAGTTCTTCTTCGGCGGCCAGTTCACCGGCAATCCGAACACGCAGAGTTCGGGATACTCCGGCGCCGATTTCCTGCAAGGGTACATGAACAACGCCATCATCGCCGTGGCGCTGGTCTCCTCCGACTTCCGCAACTCCGAGTGGGCGGCTTACATTGACGACACCTGGAAACTAGCCCCGCACGTGACCGTCACCGCCGGACTGCGCTGGGAAGTGGCGCAGCCCATGCTGGACGCATCCGGGCGCGGCATCAATGTTCAGTTGAACGATACGCTGCCCTCAGTGGCGAATGTCGCCGACATGAGTAAGCATCCGGTTTACGTGCGGACCGGCAAGGGCGATTTTTACGAGGGCATCGATTTCCGCTACCAGGCGTTCTGGGCGGCACAGGGTCAGCAGGTCTCCGGTTCGCCCGCATTGCAACTGGCCAGGGACGGCCGCATGGGTTCGCGACTGATCGCCACCGACTACAACAATTTCGCCCCGCGCCTTGGCATCGCCTACAGTCCGTCGTCGGCATGGTCAATCCGCGGCGGGTTCGGCATTTTCTTCTCGCAGGAGAGCAAGAACTCCATCTTCGACCTCAATCGCGGACTTGGCGGCAGAACGGGACGCGTTCCGGACAATACCTACTCGGCCCCGAATTTCGGCTACACGAATTTCCTCAACGCTTCGTCGCTCCCGGTGACGTTGCCGGTAGGCCTCACCTGGGGCGCGGACTATCATCTGCCCACCACGTACAGCATGACCTACCTGCTGAACGTGCAGCGCTCGCTCGGTAAATCGACCACCTTCGAGGCGGGATACAGCGGCTCGCAGAGCCGTCACACCGCGAATTTGATCAATGCGGCGCAACCCCTTCCGGGCAGCACGCCAATCATCACCCGCATGCCGTATCCCGAGTTTGGGGCGGGCGGAATTCAGTTTCTGAAGAATGACGGCGTCGGCAACTACAACGGCCTAGGCACCAAAATCAGCCAGCGCTTCGGCAACAACTTGACGACACTCTTCAGCTATACGTGGTCCAAGTCCCTGGACGATGGCAGCGCCATCCGCGGTCCCGGCAACGATTTCGTCGCCCAGAACGCGCGCTGCCGGGCCTGCGACTACGGCTACTCGACCTTCGACGTGCCGCACCGCTTCGTGGCCTCGGTACTCTACTCGCTGCCCTTCGGCAAAGGCAACCACTTCCTCAACCACGGAGGAATTGCGAACCAGGTAGTGGGCGGCTGGCAGATCAGCACCATCACAACCTTGCAGAGCGGCTCCTCAACCGAGACCGCTTCCTGGGATTCGGCCGGCGTTGTGTTTTC
>JBDTPR010000347.1:0-7082 GCA_039932635.1 Candidatus Solibacter sp. | reverse complement strand
GATCTCATTTCAGGGTCTCCAGGTAGGCCACGATGTCGTGCATGTTCTTGTCGGTGTACTGATCGAGCAACTCGTGATGCACCTGCACGGGATCGTTCTTCACCACCTTCATGCCGGCCACGCGTTTGATGGTGCGGTACTCGCCGGCGCTATCGCGCAGCGAGACGGTGAAATCGTCCATGTGCACCAGCACTCCATTGATGGCCGCGCCGGATGCCGGAGTGATGGTCACGGTGACTGGCTTGCCGGCCGGAGCGCCGCCGCGCCCGCCACGTCCACCGCGACCGCCGCCGCCGGGGAAGAGGAAGCGCTGCTGAAGGGTGGGGGGATCCATGCGCGAGCCGATCTTGGCCAGGTCGCCGGTGGGCGAATGGCAGGTGGAGCATTTGCCGGCGCCGTTGAAGTAGGCCGCGCCCGCCTTGGCGTCGCCTGTGAGCACGTTTTGGATCTGGAGCGCGGCGCGCAGCGTGTTGTAGACCTCCTGGTGGATGGTGTGGCAGAGGTCTTCAATCTGCGCGGTGCTGAGTTGCGCCACCGGAGTGGTCTGCGTGGGGTGTCCCTTTTTAAGGAATGGGCCGATTGTGCTGCCGTAGCGGTCGTGCAAGACGACTTCGGAGCGGATCAGGTCGGCCCCGTTGTCGGTGCCGCGGGCGTGTGTGCCGTGGCAGTTGATGCACTCCATGGCGTAGGTCTTGCGGCCGCGCTGGGCTCCGGCCTCGTCCACCACGTGCTTGTCGGCGGACCCGGGAAGGTAGGCCGCGCCGCGCCCGCGTCCACCGGCGGTGGGCGTGGGAGGCGCTGATTGCGGCCCGAAGTTCACGGTCAAATAATCCAGAATGGCAGCCAGTTCGGCGTCGGTGCCCTTGGCGCCGCGCGCCACCATGGCATTGATGCTGTCCTGCCACCCCGCCCTGGAACGGCGTTGACCGGTCGCGGTCTCCACCGGATGGCAGGTGCCGCAGACCTTCTGAAAACTCTCTCTGCCGGCCGGCTGCTGCTGCGCTGTGCCGGCGACCGGCAGTAGCAGCAACATGGCCGCACCAATTCCAATTCGCATTGCGGATACCCCTCTCACAAAGACGGCCCGCTGGGCCATTTGGACAGCATATCAGTCTCGTTCCAACGCAGTCGAGTAGAATAAGTCGAGTAGAATAAAGGAACCGGTTTTCCCAGTCCGCAATCCGGCAGCGAAGGAGTTACCATGACCGCTCGGACTTTTGCCGCCTTCCTCTTCTGGCTCGCGCTTCCCGCAGCGGGCGCCCAAACCACCCCCACCCCCACCCCCGCGCCGAAACCCGCCGCCGGCGACGAGGCCAAGCCCGCGGTACGCGAGACGCCTCCCGATCAGAAGGCGTATACCGATGCCCTGAAGATCACCGAACCTGAGAAGAAGATCGAAGCCCTTCAGAAGATGAAGAAGGACTTCCCGGACAGCGTCTACGCCGGAATTGTGGACTCCGCCGTATTCGGCACCCTGGTCGAGAAGATGCCGGACCAGAAGGACCGCATCCTCAAAACCGCCAAGGCGATGTACGCCGACGCCGTATCGAAAGATAAGGCGGCTTCCAAGGAAAACGTAATCGTTACCACGGCCACGCGCGGCAACACGGCGAACAGCATCGCCAACCAGTTGTTGGGTGGCGGAATCCTGCTCAAGGATGCCTCGGGGTATGCGCACAAGGGTGTGGATTCGATGCGCGAGAACGTGTGGATTGCGGAGCGGCGCGAAGCCCTGGCAAAACGGAAGCAGAAGATTCCGCCGCAGGAAGAACTGGCCAAGAGTTTCGCCGAAGCCCGCGCCGCGCGTCTTGCCACGCTGGGCCGCGTCGAACTGAAACTCGGCAAGACTAAGGACGCGCAGAAGCTGCTGGAGGAGTCGTACGCGGTGACGCAGTCCAATCTCAATGTGACTGCGGCCCTGGGCGAACTCGCGGTGAAGGCTGGCGATGACACCAAGGCGATGGATTACCTGGTTGCCGCGCGGCTCAGCGGGCGTGCTCCCGATACCGCCAACCAGGCGTTCGAGACGCTCTACAAGAAGGGACATAACGGCACGCTCGATGGTCTTGAGGCGATGCTGGATAAGGAGTACGCGAAGCGGTTTCCGAATCCGGTCCATGTGGCCGCCTATAAGCCCGGCGAGAAGCGCAGCGACCGCATGGTGCTGGCGGAAGTCTTCACCGGTTCGGGGTGCCCGCCCTGCGCCGGCGCGGACATCGCGTTCGACGCCGCCATGGAGCGCTATGCGCGCAAGGATTTGGCGGTGGTCATGTACCACGTGCATATACCGCGTCCCGATCCGATGACCACCAACGAGACCACGGCTCGCTCCAAGAACTATGGCGTGAGCGGCGTTCCCACATTCGCAATCGACGGCAAGAAGACGGTGGGCGGCGGCTCCCGCGATATGGCTCCCGGAGTCTTCGAACGCTTCCAGAAGGATCTCGAAACCGATCTGGAAGCGCCGTCGGAGGCGAAGGTGAAAATTGATGCCGGCATCAATGGCGGCACCGTGAAAGTGTCCGCATTGGTGGACGGCGTGAAGAGCGAATCCACGGATTTGAAGGTGCAGATTCTGCTGGTGGAAAAAGAAATCCGGCACCTCGGCGAGAACGGTGTCCGCTTCCACCCAATGGTGGTTCGCGGATTCGGTGGCGAGAAGGGCGAAGGCTACGCGATTAAGGCGAACGGCAGCGGGACCTTCGAAGCGAGCTTCGATACCGAGGCGATGGGGAAGGAAATCCGCAAGCAGCTCGATGAGTATGAGGCCAAGGGGCATCGCGGCGAGAAGTTCACGTTCAGCGCAAAGAAGGATCAGATCAATCGCGCCGATCTGGCGGTGGTGGTGTTCGTGCAGGACGATAAGACCAAGCACGTGCTGCAGGCCGCCTACGTGGATCTCGGCACGCCCGCGACGGCTCGTCCGACGACGGACGCCAACGGAAATAATCCTCAATGAAATTCCGGATGATGATGGTGATCGCGCTGGCCGCGGGCATGGGAGCGGCTCCGGCGGACCCGGTGGCGTGGAAGGTCGCTGCGCCACCTGCGGCGGCGGTGAAGGCGGGCGCACGCTTCACGCTGAAGCTTACGGCGGAGGTGCAGGAGGGGTGGCATTTGTACTCGCTGAAGCCTATGGCCGAAGGGCCCATCCCGACGCGCATCTGGATTGCGGAGGGGCAGCCTTTCGCGCTCGCCGGCGCGATCGCGGCTCCGGCTCCGCAGGTGCAGCAGGATCCTAGTTTCGGCATGGAAGTGGAGCTTTACGAGGGCGAGGCGGTGTTCTCGCTGCCCGTGCGTGTGGCCGCGGGTGCGGCTCCTGGAGCTCAGAAGTTGGTGGTCAGCGCGGCGTATCAGTCTTGCAATAACAAGCTCTGCCTTCCGCCTAAGACTGTGAAGGTGGAAGTGCCGGTTACGGTGGGGAAGTAGGCCAAGTGGGCGAGCTGCTCTCGCCTGCGTGGTACCGGAAGTGCTTGACCACACGGACAATCCCGGCGGCATCGTCACCATCCCGATTGGCAGCGCGCAGAGTCTGGCAACCGGGAAGCCGCCCAAAATCGGGCCCGGAAGGGACCGGCGCTTCGCGGTATAATAATGGATGGATGGTGGTCTGCAGCCCGTGCCAGCGGGCGCTCAAAGTTTCGAACCCTTCCGAGGTAGCCGGTAGATCCTGTCGCAATTTTTCCCCTGCTTGGAGGTATCCAACAACCACTTGATGAAATCCAGCGTACGTATCAGCCGAGGCGTGGAAAGCCTCTTTGGAACCCGCGATGAAAACATCCGCCTGCTCGAGGCCGGACTCGGCGTGCACACCCATCTCTTTGATAACAATCTGGAGATCGAGGGCGAACCCGACAACGTCAACCGCGCCGCCAACATTCTGGAGGACTACAATACCCTGCTCCGCGAGGGCCACGTCTTCACCAATGGCGACTTGAACAGCTACCTGCGCGTGGTCACTAACGACCGCGAAGTGTCCCTACGCGCCTTGGTCAACAGCGGCAAGCAGCGCAATTTCGGCAAGAAAGTCCTGGCGCCGAAAACCGTCAACCAGCGCCGCTACCTCGAAGCCATAGAGCGCAACGACCTCGTCTTCGGCATCGGACCCGCCGGCACCGGCAAGACCTACCTCGCGGTCGCCATGGGCATCTCCGCGCTGATGAATAAGCAGGTCGCCCGCATCGTGCTCACTCGCCCCGCGGTGGAAGCCGGCGAGCGACTGGGCTTCCTGCCCGGCACCCTCCAGGAAAAAGTCGACCCGTATCTCCGCCCGCTCTACGACGCCCTCTACGACATGCTCGACAGTGAGAAGGTGGAGAAACTGCTGGAGCGCAACGTGATCGAAGTCGCGCCCATCGCCTTCATGCGCGGGCGTACGCTGAACGACGCCTTCATCATCCTCGACGAGGCGCAGAACTGCACCCCAGAGCAGATGAAGATGGTGCTCACCCGCCAGGGCTTCAACTCCAAGATGGTGGTCAACGGCGACGTCACGCAGATCGATCTGCCCAACGCGCGCCGCAGCGGCCTTATTGAAGCCACCGAAGTTCTGCGCGGCGTGGAAGGCATCAGCTTCGTCGCCTTCGACGACAAGGACGTAGTGCGCCACACCCTCGTGCAGCGCATCGTCAAAGCCTACGAGAAGTACAACGAGACCATCGGAGTCAATCGCCAGCTTACGTTGTCGTTGGGCGACACGACGAGCGACACGACGAGCGATGCGTCCACAGACACGGCGGGCGACGCAGCCCCCACGGCAGGGACCGGCGAAATCAAGGTGGACCATCAGCCCACCGGGACCGCCCCTCAGGCCTGAGGCCCGCCATGACTTCTCCTGAAGGCAGTAGCGTCACCTTTCGCCGTCCCCCAGCCACCTTGCGGCAACGCATCATCACGAACTTCGCGCGCGTGCTCGAACGCGACGTGGCCAAGGGCCGCGGCTTCGATACGCTGATTACCGGCGACGCCGAACTGCGCCGCCTCAACGCCAACTTCCGCAACAAGGATTACGCCACCGACGTGCTCTCCTTCCCCTCAGGCGAGGACGGCGCTTTCCTCGGCGACATCGCCATCTCGCTCGGCAGGGCGCGCGCCCAGGCGCGTGAGTTCGGACATCCCATCGAACACGAAGTGCAGATCCTCATGCTGCATGGAGTGCTGCACCTGATGGGCTACGATCACGAATCCGATACGGGCGCGATGGCGCGCACCGAAAGGCGCTGGCGCGGCAAACTCGGCCTCCCCAACGGACTGATCGAACGGGTGCGGGCATGATCGCTGCCGTAATCATCGCGACCCTGATCATCATCCCGCTGCTTGGATTGATGACGTTCGTGCAGGTGCTCTATCTCGAAAGCCTGCGTCTGCGCACGCGCGACCTGCCCTCGTTGAAATTCTTCAAGGACACCCTCGAAGACAAGATCGGCCTGAACGCGGAAGATGGCGCCGGCGCCTTTTCCCTGGTCAAACATGCGCTGCTCGCCGTCCTCGGCATTCTCTTCTTCGCCTGGTTCGCCGACGGTACGGCTTGGCATGCCGCCATCTTCTGGCAGGCAACGGCTGCGGTGCTGAGCACTATGCTGGTCGTGTCCTTCGCGCTTCCTCAACTGCTGTATCGCCGCACGCAGGCGCAATGGCTCCTGCCGCTGGTGCCGCTGCTGCGCCTCTTTGCCCTGATCGCGCGACCCTTTGTGGCCGGCCTCGCCTTCTTCCAATCCCTGATCGATCTCACGGATGACGCCCACCCCTCGTCCGACGAGCCGACCTCCGCCGAAAATATCGAAGCCCTGATTTCGGCCGGCACCGAAGAAGGCCTGATCGAAGAGGAAGATCGCAAGCTGATTCAATCCGTGGTGGAGTTCGGCGACAAAGTGGTCCGCGAGGTCATGACGCCGCGCCCCAATATCGTCGCCATCTCGGCCGACGCCGCGCTGGAACAATTGCGCCAGGTCGTGATCACCGAACAGTATTCGCGCATCCCGGTGTACGAAGGCACCATCGATCAGATCATCGGCTTCATCCACGTGCGCGACATGTTCGAACTGGAAGGCGAAGAACGCGAGAAGGGCACGGTGCGCAAATTGGTGCGCGCAGTCCGCCTGGTCCCCGAAACCAAGCCGGTGAGCGACCTGATGCGCCAGATGCAGCAGGAGAACAGCCACATGGTAGTTGTGGTGGACGAGTACGGCAACACCGCCGGCATCGCCACCATGGAAGATCTGCTGGAAGTTATCATCGGCGAAATCCGCGATGAACACGAACCTGAGAGCGACGTCACCGAGGACGGCAACGGCGGCTTCATCGTCTCCGGCAGCTACGATCTCGATCGCATCTCAGATCTGGTGGCGCAGTTCCACCGGCAGGAAGATATCGAATCCACAACGGTCGGCGGCCTGGTCAGCGAGTGGCTGGGTCGTGTGCCCAAGGCGGGCGAAACCGTGGATCGCGACGGCATTCGCCTGGAAGTGCTGGTCTCCGACGGCTTGCGCGTCGGCCAGGTACGCATCAGTAAATCTCAAACGGTCGCTCAATGACAATAGAAGTGAAAACAGAAGTGAATACAGAATCCAATCCGGACATTACGCCCACCTTCAAGTCGGGATTCGTCTCCATCATCGGCCGGCCGAACGCCGGCAAGAGTACGCTGCTGAATGCCCTGGTGGGGCAGAAAGTGGCGATTGTGGCCGACAAGCCGCAAACCACACGGACGTCGATCCAGGGTGTGGTCACCACGCCCGAAGCGCAGATCATCTTCATCGACACGCCCGGAATCCACCGCGCCAATTCGCAGCTCAATAAGCGCCTCATGGACACCGTGCGCAATTCGCTCGAAGAGCGCGACCTCCTGGTCTTCGTGGCCGATGCTGCCCGCAAGTTCACCGAACAGGACGAACACGCCATCGACGTGGCCAAACGTACCGACACGCCGTGCGTGCTCGCGCTCAACAAAATCGACCTCGTGAAGGACAAGGCGCATTTGCTCCCGCTCATCGAGCAGTACCAGAAACTCTACGCGTTCGCCGATTACGTGCCGGTCTCAAGCGTAAAGCGCGGCGGCACCGCGGAGCTTCTCAAAGTAATCC
>JBDTPR010000346.1:0-7103 GCA_039932635.1 Candidatus Solibacter sp. | reverse complement strand
GAGCGCTCCCAATGCTTCGCCATGCCATCGATGGTCAGCCACTTCATTTTGTTGTAGGCCAGCGTCCAGGTGGTGAACTTCACCTGGCGCGGCCAGGCGTCGCGTCCACGCTCGGCGACGGCATTCAGAATTCGGTCGATTTCCACCTTGGAATCGGGATGGTAACGGTGCGGCGTCTGCGGTCCGGTAATGCGCACCAAGCGCAGGCTCTCGGCCGCCATCGCTTTTTCCATGACATCGCCGGCCTGCTGCTGCGGATCGATCTCGCCGTGATACTCCACCACGGGGACGTTGTATAGATTGATGGCGTAATCGGCCGCGTCGTAGAGGTGCCAGAGCTTCTGCTCCCACTCCGGCGGCATCTCGCGCAGTTTCAGGAAGTCCTTGGTCTCGCTGAAGCCGGCTCCCGGCGCCACCGCCGCCCACAGCCCGGCGAAGTGGGTGCCGAAGTCCCACGTGGAGGCGCCGCCCATGCTGAAGCCGCGCACCAGCATGCGCTCCTCGTCGATGGGGTAGTTGCGCTTCACGGCATCCATCGCCTCGAAGAGATCCGTCTCTCCGGCAAAGCGATTGGCATTGCAGAAGCGCCCGTACAGATGCAGCACGATGGTGTCGCGCGGCGTGAACTCGCCGGGCGAGCGCAGACGGCCGGTGAGGAAGTTGACCTCGCTCAGCGCCTCGTCCCGCCCGTGGAACCACGCATCCAGGCGCCAGCGGTGGGGCGCCGTGGGCGAATACGACGCGGGCATCACCAAACCGTAAGGCTGCACGCTCTTGTCGATTTTCGAAATGTAGCCGCGCACCACCAGCCCGGTCGCCGTGGTCCAGGGGGATTTCCCCTCCGCGAGTTGGGACGCGCGTTCTTCGCCCAGCGCGAGCAGTTTCCTGGCGTTCTCGATTTCCGCGGGTTTGAAGAATTCGTTGTACTGCAGGGCGTAGCGCACGGCATCGCGGAAGATTAGTACATCGGGCAGCAGCGGACCGGGCTTGAGCTTTTCGATGGAAGCACTCAAATGAGCCAACCCGGCCTGCAGTTCGGCGCGGTCGGCAGCCGGAACTTCGATACCAATCGCGGGGATCGGTTTGATCGCGGACTGGGCGAAAATCGCCGCCGGGCAGAGTAACAACACAGACAGCCTTCTCATAGTTGGCTCTCATTATCCTACGGCAGTGAGTAACATGGCCGCACCCATATTAGAATGAGCTTTCGACATGTTGCGGCACCCAGGAACCTCGAGTAATCTGCTCTCCCGCTTCCGTTTGTCCTTGCGAGCCCAGGGACTCGCGGTGCTGGCCGTTCCCCTGGCGGCCCTGTTCGCCGCGCTTTTTGCAATCTACTGGGTGCAAGGCGACGTGGACAGAGCGGATCAGACGGTGAGCGTCGCCTACGCGACGCGCGGCCAACTGGTGGATCTGCGAAACTGCCTGCTGGATGCCCAGAGCGCTATTTCCGGCTATCTCGCCACGGGCGAGCAGCGCTACATACAGCTGTACGATTCGGCGCGCGAGTGCACTGCCAAAATCGAGCCGCGCACCGCGATGCTGGCACAGAGCGACAGTTCCAGCATTGCCGCGTTCGGCATTATCAAGCGGCTCACCGCCGACGAACTCGCGATACTGGAGACTTTGCACGGTCAGGGTCCAGGGCACCCCGAATCCGCCGCGGTCCGCGAGCGCGAGCGAGTCACCATGGGCGAACTGCAGGAGCAGGTGGCGTTGCTGAGCGCCACGCAGGAGCGCCTCTTCACCCAGGCGCGTTTCGAGCGCGACATGGCCCGGGTACGCCTGTTTCGCGCGGTGATCATTTGCGGCATCCTCGGACCGCTGGGCGCCCTCTTCATCCACATTCTGCTGGCCGGACGCATCGCACGGCGGCTGCGCGCGGTGCAGGAAAACGCGCGCCGCCTCGCCGACGGATTACCCCTCGAGCCACTGCCGTGGGGCACGGACGAAATTGCGGCGTTGGGCCAACAGGTGCAGGACGCCGCCTACCTGCTGGGCGACCGTGAACTCGAACTACAGGCCAGCGAGCGGCGCTACCGCGATTTGTTCGACCACGCCCCCATCCCGTACGAAGAGACCGATCTCGAAGGCCGCGTCACACGCTTCAATGAAGCCGTTTGCCGTCTCCTCAGATGCAGTCCCGAGGAGATGCTGGACCGCACGGCATGGGACTTCATGTCCCCTGAACGCCAGGAAGAGGCGCGCGCCGCCATGCGCCGCCACATTCAGAGCGGCGATGAAGTGGCGCCCTTCACTGTGGAGTATGTGCTCGACCAGGGCACCCACCTCACGGTGGAGATCCGCGAAAACCTGATTCGCAACGACCGCGGCGAAATCACCGGCATCATCCGCTCGCTACTCGACGTCACCGAGCGCAACGTCGCCGACATGGCCGCGCGCAAGGTGCAGGAGTACGCCATGGAACTGCGCATCAAGAACGAGCAACTCGGCCGCGCGCTTGAGGCCGCGCGCTCCGCGACGCTCGCCAAGAGCCGCTTCCTGGCCAGCGTCTCGCACGAACTTCGTACGCCGCTCAACGGCATCATCGGCTTCAGTGAACTGCTGCACGACGGCAAGCTCGGCGCCGTCGGCGAAGACCAGGTGGACGTGCTCGGCGACATCCTGGCCAGCGCCCACCACCTGCTGCAGCTGATCAACGACATCCTCGACCTCTCAAAGGTGGAAGCCGGCAAGATGGAGTTCCACCCGCAACGCTGCCGCCTGGTCGATCTCGCACTCGAAGTCAGCGATGTGGTGCGACCCCTTGCCGACAAGAAAGACTTGCGGCTCACTCTCGAAGTGCCGGCGGACCTCACTGCCAACCTGGACCCGGGGCGCTTCAAGCAGGTGCTCTACAACTACCTCTCCAATGGGGTGAAATTCACAGCGGCGGGAGGCAGCGTCAACCTGCGCATAGGGCTGGAAACGGCCACGACATTCCGCGTGGAAGTGTCGGATTCCGGAATCGGCATAGCGCAGGCGGAACTGCCGCGCCTCTTCCAGGAATTTGCGCAGCTGCCGAACAGCCGCCATTCGGAACAGGGCACGGGTCTCGGACTGGCGCTGACGCGCCACATCGTAGAAGCCCAGGGAGGCACTGTGGCAGTGCGCAGCGTGCTGGGCAGCGGCAGTGTGTTTTCCGCCGTCCTTCCTTTGGATAACATTTCCGTCGCAGCCCGCTGATCTAAGCGAAACCAACAGCACAGTAAGCTACACTTGTTTTGACCATGGCAGGAGAACGGATTCTCATCGTTGACGATACCCCTGTCAATCTCAAATTGACTCGAATCCTGCTGGTCAACGAGGGCTATGCAGTACGTACCGCCGCAAGTGCGGAGGAAGCGCTCGAGGTGCTGCCTGCCTACCAGCCGCGCCTGATTCTCGCCGACATTCAGCTGCCCGGAATGGATGGCCTCGAGATGACGCGGAAGATCAAAGGAGACCCGCGGACTCGCAACATGATCGTGATCGCTCTGACGGCCTTCGCGATGATGGGCGACGAGTCGCGGGCGAGCGAGGCGGGCTGCGATGGCTACATCACCAAGCCAATCGACACGCGCACGCTGGGCGCGCAAATCCGCGAACTGCTCGCGAAATTTCCGGGTGACGAGCCGGCAGGCGCGACCGCCGAGCCCCCTGAAGCGCTGCCCGCCGTAGAACTACAGGCCCTGCGAAGCCGCTTTCTGGAGGAGGGCCAACAGGCGGCCCGACAGACACTCCTCGACCTTGACGGCCTTTTCGATCCCACCGACGCGGCACGCGCCGTCCACCAGTGGGTGGGAACCGGTGGACTGCTCGGCTATCCGTCGCTCTCACGCGGCGCGCGAGAGGTCGAAATGCTGCTGCGCGAACGCCCGCTGGATACGGCCCAGGTTCGCGAGTCGCTCACCAATCTCCTGCTCGCCTTCGACACGCCGCCTGAAGTCATCGACGCGCCGGTACCCGAGGCCATTCGTCGGGCGTTGGCGGGCCGCTTGGTTGCACTCGCCGGACTGCCAGCGTCAGAAACCCAGCGGCTTGGCGTCGCGCTGGAACGTGCGCGCGCGCGCGCCGTTGTGCTGGACACCAACACCGCCAACGCGCTCGCCCAACTGGACGGTTGCGACCTGATAGCCGCCTATATTCGGCCGGACGGCGGACGCACGCCCTGGACCGATCCCGCGGCGCCGCTCCCATTGCCGGTTGTCTTTGTGGGCGACCGCGAAGATATTCTTGCCCTGGATCCCTGCGTTCAGGCCCTCGCCGCCGACTTCCTGATGGATGCCTGGCAGCCCGACGAAGCTCTGGTCCGCCTGGGTGCCGCGATCGCCCGTTTTCAGCCCACGGCCGCGCCGCCGGTACCGGGGCCCATCCGCGTTCTGGTGGCCGATGGAGATGCCGTCATGCTCGAAAAGGTGTGGACCGCCTTACAGCAATCAGGCATCGAGGTGCACCTGGCTGCCGATGGCATTCGGGCCCTCGAAATTATCCGCAGCCTGCGTCCGCAGGCTGTCATCCTCAGCGCCGCCTTGCCGGGCCTCGATGGCTATGCTGTGCTCGAGGCCTTACGCGCCGAAGGCCTGCCGGTGCGCGTCATGTTATTGGCCGCCCGCCAACACGAAAGCGACGTCTTTCGCGGATTCGAATTGGGAGCCGGCGACTACGTGGTCACACCCGTCAGTCCCGTGGAACTGGTCGCACGGCTCAAGCGGCTGATCGCCAAATGACCGCGGGGCAGTCGGACCTCGCCGCGGGTGCGCTATACGCCGCCGCCGCGTTGATTGCGGTCCTGCTCCTGCTCCTCGGCCTACTCCTGCTCGCCGCCATGGCGGTTTCCGCGTATGTGCGCTCGCGGCGCGCGGCGTCGGCGGCACTTCGCCCTCACCTGCACACCGCGCTGATCGAATTTCTGGGAGGCGCCACCTCTGCCGATATCTTCCGCAGCCACCTGCGCAACCATCGCACCGACTTGGTGGATTCCATACGCCTCTTCCAATCCACCGTGGGCGGCAGCGCACGGGAACGTCTGTGCTCGCTGGCCCTCGAACTCGGACTGGTCGCCGAGTGGTGCGGCGCGGCCCGAGCCCGCGACGTCGCCAAACGCCGGTCCGCCTTCCTCAACCTCTCCTTCGCCAGTGCCTACGAACCTTGCCGTGACCTCGCCGGGGACCTCCTCATCGCCGGCTTGCAGGATGCGGACGAAGAGGTGCGCCTCTACGCCTGTCGCGCCTTACTCGCGGCCGGGGCAGAGCAGCACGTGGAGACGATTTTTTCCCTGGCGATCAAACCCAACCTCCTCACCCGCATCGTGCTCACCGAGGATCTGCGCCGCTACGCCTCCGCTCTGGCGGCCGGCCCCGCACGCGCCGCCCTGCGCTCCGGCGAAGCCCAGCCCATGCGCGCGTCGCTAGAGATCCTGGTCGCCTGGGAGCGCGCCATAGAGTTCGAAGACATCCGCGACTTCCTGGAACACCGCGACCGCGAGGTGCGCATTCTGGCTTTCCGCATGGCGGGCTTCACCACGGTGAATGCACGCAGCCGCCACGCCCTGGTGCGCTGCATGAAAGATCCCGACCTGGTCATACGCGCCCTGGCCATCACCTCCGTGGGGCGCCAGAAAATGACCGAGGCAATCCCGGAGCTAGCGCGCTGCCTGCGTTGCGAAGCCCTGGAAGAGGCGCGGCTGGCGGCCGCGGCGCTCGCCGAGATGCCGCCGCTGGGCTGGCGCACACTGGAGGAACTCAGCGCAAGCAACAACTCCGCCACGGCTCTCGCCGCCCGCGAAGCGCTGGCGCGCGCACGGAGTTCCGCCTGATGCTCACCATCGTGCTGGCCACGCTGGTAGGCGCGCTGGCATGGATGGCCGCGGCCGGACTCGTTGCGCTCGTCAGGGGCTACTTCGAGCTGCGACGCAATCTGGAGACTGCCTCCGACGAGTTCGGGAACATCCTGCTCAAGACGCCAACTGTGCCCGGCGTCTCGGTGATCGCCACGGCGAGCGATGCTTCAGCAACCTCGCGTGCCATGGTGCGCCGGCTGCTCAATCTTCACTACGGAAACCATGAAGTCGTCCTTGTGCTCGATGGCCTGACGGCTCCCGAGTTACAGACGTGGATCGAGGACTTGCGCCTGGCGCCTCAGGATCGCGGCTGGCCGCTCCAGGTGCCCGCCGCCGAAGTCATTGGAGCGTACGTGTCGCTGGACCCCGTGAAACTGATGGTGGTGCACAAGGTTTTCGGGGGCCGTGCCGACGCTTTGAATGCGGGAATCAACGCAGCGCAATATCCCGTGATCGGGTTGATGGACGACGACGCCGACTTCATCCCCGAACTTCTGCTGCGGCTGATTCGTCCCATGCTCGCAGCCTGGGATCGCACGGTCGCGGTGTGCGGCGTCGCCCCGCCGCCCGCGGCTTCCGGGCTAGTCGCCGGCATCGCCACGCTGGAAAATCTGCGCATCTGGCTGGCGCGCTGCGCCGCCGGCAGCGCCACCGATCACCTGCTCCCCACACCCGGCGCAAGCATGCTGATCATACGGGATGCCGTGATCCAAGTCGGCGGCTTCCGCGCCGGCCCGATCGAGCTCTTCCTCGACCTCCACGCGGCATCTGCGGCGCGCAGGCTCGGCTGGCGCTTCGCGCTGGTGGCATCGCCCGTCAGCTACCGCCACGCGGCTGCCACTTGGGGGAAGCTGATGAGGCAGACGAGCGCCGATCAGCGCGCGCTCGGCACTGCGTTTGGTGCGTACCCAACTGGGCCAGCCAGCCACTTCATCGGGCTCTACTTCGACCGCGCCTTGCGCCCCCTATTGGAGACCGCCGCGATTGGAACTGCCTTCGCGGGCTGGTACGCGGGCAGCGTCCCTACGGCACTGGCGCTGCTGGTGCCGGTGATCAGCATCGGCGGCGGCATGGTCAATTCGATGGCAGCGGTGGTGCTGCACGAGTTTACGCAGCCCGGCGCCACCTCCCCGGGTAGGCTCGCCGCACTCTTCCTCAGCGCTGTCCCGGAGAACCTGGGCTATCGCCAGTTGCGCAATCTTCAGCTGGTGGCCAGGTACTTGGTCTAGCGGACGGAAGCTTCCGCCGTGCAGCTCAAATAAAACGCGGGCGCACGGCCATT
>JBDTPR010000345.1:0-7134 GCA_039932635.1 Candidatus Solibacter sp. | reverse complement strand
GCCGCGGTGTACGCCGCCTGCCCGCCTTGGAACTTCGCGTGGAACAACACGGGGCTCACCTGATTCAACAGGCTGCTATCCGGCGTCTTCAGCGAAATCAGGTGGCCGTCCCATGCGCCCTCAACATCCGCCGCCGAGGGTGCCGTCGCGCGCGGATCCTTCAATAACCCTTCCGCATCCGGCGCCGACATGTTCTCGAACGGATAGTTCTGGCGTGCCATCACAAACGTGGAGAACACGATTCCATTGGGGAACGTGCCCAGGTGCATCACGCCGATGGCGTTCTGCTCATCCACCACCTTGATGGTGTCGTACACGGCCTGGTACGGCGCGTTGGTATAACTGAGCAGCAGGACGTCGTCGCCCTTTTTGAAGTACGCGCGATTGTCGTCGGGATACTGCACCACGCGCACTTCAGGCAGGCCGGGCAGAGCGGCGAGTTCGTAATTGACTACGTAACCCTTGGCGACTCCGTTCTGCACTGTGTCGAAGCGCTTCCAGAAACTGCCGCCGGCGAAAATCTTTCCGGCGGTGCCGGCGTCATTGCCTAACGCCGCGTCCCGTACGCGCTCTTCCCAGCCGACCAACGTGTCCTTGGCGAAGCTGCCCTTCCAGAAGGAGTCGCGGAAGATGCGGTCCTGCGAGAAGTCCACAGTGACCGCACCGGTATTGATCAGCTTTTCGATTCCCAGTGTCGGCGTGTCGCGCATGATTTTCTGCAGCTCGGCGCTGGAGCGCGTGCTGAAGAAATCCGGCGTATCCGCACCGCGCGCCACGGAGTCCCGGATGTCGGTTGCCAGCAGCGGTCCGCCAAACGTCAGCGGATCGTACTCGCGCATTACGAACTCCCCGGTGAACGCGATGAAGCGCATGCGCGCCTGCAACTGGATCATCGGATCATTCGTCCCGGTCACCTGGAACGAAACCAGGAAGCCCGCCAGACTGCCCACCGCCGCCAGGTCCTGGAAGGTGCGGAATTTCATGTACGCCGTGCCCATTTCGCGCAGGGCGCCGCCGCCCATCTGCTCGTAGACGTGGCAGTAGAGGGTGGTGTAATCCTCCAGAATCTCGGCGATTCCCTGGATGCTGCTCTCGGTGTCCTTCTGCATGTACTTCACGCCTATGAAGGTGAAGCGGCGGCGGTCAGGCGACGAGAATTCGATGTGATAGCGCATCTCGCCTTCGCCGGTGGCGGCGTTGACGCGCAGGTAATTGAAGCGGCTGGCGGCCTCGTCAATGGCGAAGACGGCGTTCTTGACGCCTTCGAATTCGCCGAAGGTCATCGTGCCTTTGATTTTGGATTCGTGCGCGTAGCCATCGATGAACTCGTTGACATCGGGGATGGTCATGCGCCCGTCGAACTGGCAGGTGTTGGCGCCGGGCACGAGCGCGGCGATGGTCAGGTCGCCCGCGCGGTCGGCGGACGGCGTTGCGGCGCCCGGGAAGTACCAGCCCTTCATCTGCTCATCGAAAAGCATGCCGACGCCATCGGGCAGTTGCACATCGAGGAACGGCTTGAGCAGCGAGTTGGTGGGCAGTTGCTTGCCCGTCATCCGCGTGAGGGTGTAGTAGAAGCCGAACTGGCCGTTGGCCTGCGAGTGGAAGAGTCCCAGTGACGAACTCCCCAGCAGGGACGAGATTGCCGGCGGCAGCCCCGTCATGTAGGTGCCCACCAGGAAATCGCCGGTGACTTTGCGGATTTCGTCGTGGAACGGCGTGAAGTCATTCAGTTGGAAATGATCCTTCAGGAAACTCGGCGCCACCAGGCCTTCCATTAATCCCAATAATTCGTAACGCGCTTCCAGGCGGCCATCGGGCTTATTGCTGAATGCGAGGTAGGCGAGGCCGCCGCCGTGGTTCGCGTTGGAAATGGTGTCCATGCGCCACACGCCCTCCAGGTCGGCGGACGCCGGCACCGTAGCCGATTTGTAGAGCGCCTGGTGATCGACCGCGGTCATCTGGTCGAAGCTATAGACGCGCGACATCGGGAAGGTGAACACGCGCGCGCCGTTGGGGAACTCGCCGAGATAAACGCGCCCGATCATCAGGTCGTCATTGATGATCTTGAAGATGTCGTAGAAGCCCTGCCACGGCGGGTCGAGATACTTCAGGAGAATGTATTTGCCCGGCTCCAGCGTGCCTTTGCTGCCGTGCTTGATCTCCACCATTTCGAGGCTGTTGCGGGCGTGGATGCGGTCGTCGGTGTCGCTGGTGAGGCCCTTGAATTTCCCATCTTCGAAGCTGAACTTTTTGCGGAAGCCCGTGAAGATGGCGGACGACATGGCGTTCAGAACGTGGCCCTTGGGGAAGAAGCCCTTCCAGTAAACGTCGTTGCGGATGGTCTGCGCGGCGGAGTCGATCACCGCTACGGCGCCCTTGTTGACCAGAGTCTCGATGGGTTGGGTGGTGCAGCGGCGGAATAACGATTCGAGCTGGCCCTCGTTGTAGTTGATGGCGTCGAGCGCATGCAGGCCCGACATGCTGACGGGCTTCGTCGCCTCGGGGTAGTTATTCTGAATGCGCAGATCGGCGAAGCGCTCGGTCAGCGCGGAGATGGTCAGGAACGGATTGACGCCGAGCGCGCTCGGGATCACGGAGCCATCGGTGACGTACAGCCCCTTGTGCACGCTGCCGTCGCCGGCGAAGACGCGGCCGAACGGGTCCACCGCGCCCTGCAAATAGTCGTCACCCATCGGACAGCCGCCCAGGGGATGCGCGGTGATCAGGTGGCGCAGATTGAAGACGCTCCAGGTGGGGTTCGCGATGAAGTTGCCGCGCAGGGCGCGCGCGTGGCGGCGGATCTCCTGGTTCATGCGCGTGAAGATCTGCTGCTGGCCGGCTTTGTCCCAGGAGATGCGTATGCGGCCATCGGGTTCCGTCCAGGGGGCCTCGAAGAGAATCGAGCCGCGCGCGTTGTCCTGGCCCATCACCAGGTAGAGCATGGAGTGGTTCATGGCGCCGCGCTTATCGTGCGCCGCGGCCGTGGGGTCGAAATCGCGCGCCAGACGGTCGCGCTGCGCTTCCTCGTTGCCGATTACGGTGTCCTCTCCGCGGAGCATGCCGAAGATGGCCTTAGCGCCATCGACATACGCGCTGGGGACGGAGAAGTCTTCAATGGCGATGCGCTGATCTTCGGGCACATCTTTGGTGTATCGGACCAGGCCCACGATGTTCGGCCCGGGCGTCGGTGAATCTCCCGCGCCCGGCGACTGTTTGAAGGGATAGCCGAGGACGTCGGTCTCGTAGTCGCCGTTGTAGGCCAGGCCGAAGAAATCGCCGTTGCCGCTGAATTTCGTGCCCAGCGCGGGCGACACGGAGAGCCCGTTCTTTTCGGAGCGCAGCAGAATCTCCGTGCTGTTCAAGCTGCCGGCGGAGAGGATGACTTCGCCGGCCTCGATTTTGAAATCCTCGCTATCGTTCGGCCCGCGCACGAACTTGCCGATAATCTGCCAGCCGCCGGTAGGGAGTTTCTTGAGGTACGACACTTTCGTCTGCGTCAGGATGGTGGCGCCGGCGTCGCGCGCCATCGGCAGATAGTTCATGTACAGCGTGTTCTTGGCCTTCACGTTGCAGCCACAGACGCAGTTGCCGCAATCCACACACGGCTTCTGTTCCACGCCCTGGGCGTTCTTGCCGTCGATCGTGAAGTTGACGGCGATGGGCAGCGCTTCGACCGAAGTGCCCAGTTCCTTGGCGCGCACGTCGAGCGCCTTGATCTTGGCGAGTTCCGTTGCGCGCGGATGCGGCGAGGGAGCCAGCACATCGCGGGCCGCCTGATAGTACTTTTTCAACGCGGGCAGTTTGATGTCTTTGGGCCAGTGGAACTGCTCGAAGACTTCGCCGTCGGGCTCGATTGCCACGTTGGCATTGATCAGGCTGGTGCCGCCCAATCCCGAGCCCTTGATGATCGAGATGTCCGGATGGGTGAGTAGTTCGAAGAGCCCGAGCGGGTTGGCGGAAGTGCGCGCCTCCCCGATCACACCGGCCAGGGTTTCCGGAAACTCACCCGGCTGCCGTTCTTTCCCTCTCTCCAGGATGCAGATGCTCGGCTTGACTTTGGCCCTGGCCAGGCGCGCGGCAGCGATGGCGCCGCCATAGCCGGAGCCAATGATCACGATGTCGTATTTCTGTTGCCGTTTCGACCAGTCCGTGGAGAGTTTGGGAGTAGTTGCCATTCGATCATTCACCTAGTAAGTCGCGGAAATAGGGATTCAAGAGCCGGTTGTTCGGGTCGAAGGTGCGGCGCGCCTCGGCGAACTGCTTCCACCGGAAGCCGAGCGCCTTCTCCACCAGTGGACGCGTCAGATGCGGAGTCTGATTGGGCAGCGGCATGCCGCCCATGTCGGCGCAGAACTGGTTGTAGGCAGGCAGGAACTCTTGCCACCCCGGGTTAGCGGTGGATACCGGATCGATGGTCATCACATTGCTGTCCCAGGAATAGGACAGCAGACTCTGGCGATCTTTCAGGATCCGGTAGCCCACATACAGCATGTTGTTCCGGTAGCCGTGGTCCTTGTAATATTTTTTGGCGAACTCGATATATTTCGGGAGGACTTTCGGGTAAGTCTCTTCCGGGAAGGCCCACAGGCTGAACGTATACCGGCTGTTATCGGCTACAGGGGGATACTTGATGATCTGGTCCGTGGCCACGGTATTGTCGCTCTTGATCAGATTCTCCAGTTTGAAGCGCCACACGGCGCAGAAGCCGTCGATCACCTTATAACGGACGGTCTTATTGTGAACATTGGCTTCCACCTGGGCGGAGAAGGTCGGCCCGGCCGTGGCCCACATATAATTACGCAGTGCCCAGACGTGCCTGTCCGGGTCGCCCTTAATGTCCGGATTGTAGCGCCGGAACTCCACGGTAATCAGGTCCTCGAACGGGAACATATAATACATGATCGAGTAACCCAATTTCAGTAAGTCCTGCAGCTTATCCAAGAACTCGGCGATCTTATAAGTTTCGTGGTGCACCGACATGGGAAGGATATTCCGGATGCGGTAAGTGACCTCATAAACGATGCCAAAGAGCCCGTAACTCGAACGAACCTTCTGGATCAGGTCGGGTTGGTCTTCAGTGACCTCCAGCAGTTGGCCGTTGGGCAGCACCATCTTGATGCCCACGATATAGGAACCGACCTGGCCATATTCGCCGGGCATGGAGGCGTCCTTTGTACCGGCGCAGGACGCGCTGCCTGCCGAGAGGCTGCCGATCTCCGTGTTCACGTAGAACTGCATGCCGTGCTTTTCGAGTTCGTGGGCGATGTCGATGGCGACCGCGCCGGCCTGCACGGTGACCGTATCCTGGCCGATTTCCAGGATGCGGTTCATCTTTTCCATCTTAATGAGGGTGCCACCCTCGGCGACGCCAACCGGGGCGGTGGAGTGGTTCGACCCGACGGCACGAACAGGAGACGGATAGTGGTCCGGATCCTTCAGAATCTTGACGATGTCGTCTACCGAACTGGCTTCCACTACCACCTGGGGATGGGAAACCAGATCGCCGAACCAATTCGTAATTGTAATTCCAGCCAAAACGCGCGCCCCTCCGATGAGCAAAAGCTTGGTGATAGTTATATCACGATCATTTCGCTCAATTTGCAGAAAGGCGTACGTCGCCGTACAAGTTAGAGCTTGATCTCCCAGCCCTTACGGAAGGCCGGCCTGACCCATTTGGTGGCTTCCTTGTTATTGGTGAATTCCATCTTCCTGGAGTCCCAGATCAATTTGCCGTCGAAATGTGTGGCTACCGCGCCGAGCACCAGCCATTCGGTGTAAGGACCGGCAACGCTGAAGTTGGAACACGCGGGGGCGCCGCCCTTGCAGGCGCGCACCCAATCGCGGCAGTGCGCCGAGTGGTTGTCGCCCGTGCTGGCGCCGGGCGAGCGCTGCAGGTACGCATTCGGCAACTTGTACTCCGCCCATCGCGCACCGGGCAGGAGTCCGACACCTTCGCCGCGTCCGCTGGTGCCGATATGGCCCTTCGAACCAACCATGATCAGGTTATAGCCGCTACTGGTGGCGAGCGTGGCCGCCGCACTGGCGCCTGGAGCGCCCGCCGGCGCGGGACCTCTTCCACCACCGCCGCCGCCGCGTCCCGCGGGTCCAACCTGTGGGCCGGCGCCGGCGACTTTGCGCGCCTGTTCGGCAGTCATACCCGGCGGTAAATAGGCATCGCCCTGGACGCAGTCGCTCCAGTAGACGGTGACGGGCGGCAGATTGCCGCGAGCGCCGAACTCATACTTCACCGAGTTTTTCACGGGATAGGTGAACGGCCCGGTGCCCTCCTTCTTAGTGGCTTCAACGCTGATGAGGTGCTCGGGGCTTAGTTGCAGCGCCCAGTTGGCGGGGCCGAGAATGTGCACGCCCCAATCGCCGAAGAGGCCGCTGCCGAAATCATAGAAGCCGCGCCAGTTGAAAGGCAGATAGAAGCCGAAGGGCGCGGCGCCGCCGCCTCCGCCGCGGCCGGCGGGAGTTGCACCGGGAGGCGGAGCGGGGCGCCCGGCAGACATGAAGTCGGTGGCGAAGGCACGGTAATCGTCATCGCCCGCGGTGAACGGACGATTGGCCGCGCCGCCCAACCAGAGATCCCAATCGAGCGACTCGGGGACGGGAGTGGCGGCGGGAATCGTCTGCATTCCCTGCGGCCAACCCGGACGCCCGTGCCAGGCGTGCACCTCACGCACTTCGCCGATTTCGCCAGACCAGAATATCTCGCAGGCCACGCGCGTGGCATCGTGCGAGTATCCCTGATTGCCCATCTGCGTGGCTACCTTATATTTCTCCGCGGCGTCGGCCAGCAGGCGCGCTTCCCAAGCGGTGCGAGTGAGTGGCTTCTCGACGTAGACGTGCTTGCCGAGTTGCATGCAGGCGAGCGCGCAGGTGGCGTGCATGTGGTCCGGGGTGCCGATCACCACGGCATCGATATTCTTGCCCTGCTTGTCGAGCATGGTGCGGAAGTCTTTGTACTTTTCCGCCTTGGGCCAGGTGGTGAAGCCCTGCTTGCCACGCTCCCAATCCACATCGGCGAGCGCCACGATGTTTTCCACTCCGGCCTCGGAATCGCGCAGGTCGCTGAACGGCTGGCCGCCCGCGCCGATGCCGGCGATATTGAGCTTCTCGTTGGGGCTCTTG
>JBDTPR010000344.1:0-7181 GCA_039932635.1 Candidatus Solibacter sp. | reverse complement strand
CTCGGAGGCCAGGCTGCGACTATGAGGGAACAGACCCAATTCCATGCCGCTCAGGAAGACCAGCGGAAACTCCAGTCCCTTGGCGTTGTGCAGAGTCATCAGCGTGACTGTGGCCTGCTCGTCGAAGGAATCGGCATCCGCAACCAGGGCCGCGTGATCCAGGAAATCGGCGATGCTCTCGCCGCGCTCCTGCGCTTCCGCCGCCGCGTTCACCAATTCGTCCAGGTTCTCCAGGCGGGTCTCGGATTCAGGAGTCTTCTCCTGCAACAGCATATTCTTGTAGCCGGTGCGATCCAGAATGAAGCGCATCAGGTCAGGCAGCGGCGCCCTGCTGGCCACCAGCGACAGCTCCTGGATCAGATTGCGGAAAATCACCAGCGAAGATTGAGACCGCGTCGAAAGCTGCTGCTCGTCGATGATCCGTTCGATCGACTCCCACAGGTTCAATTCGTGCTGGCGGCCGTACTGCTCGATCTGCTCCACGGTGGTGCGCCCGATGCCGCGCGCCGGGGTGTTGATGATCCGCATCAGGCTGACCGAATGCGCATTGGAGGCCGCGAGCTTCAAATAGGCCAGCGTGTCCCGGATCTCCGCCCTTTGATAGAAACTGAAGCCGCCCACCACGTTGTACTTACGGCCGTAGCGCCGCATGGCTTCTTCGATCTGCCGCGATTGCGAGTTGGTGCGGTACAGAACTGCCACGTGCTCCCGTGGATTGGAAGCCAGGAATTTCTCCGTGGCGTCGGCGATGAAAAGCGCCTCGTTCTCCGAATCGTAGCCGCCGTAGACGCCGATCATGTCGCCGGCGTCGGAGTCTGTCCACAGGGTCTTGCCCTTGCGCGCCTTGTTGTTCTCCACGACTGCGCCCGCCGCCGCCAGAATGTTCTTTGTGGACCGGTAATTCTGTTCCAGGCGGATGGTCTTGGCCTTCGGATAATCGTGCTCGAAATCCAGGATGTTCTTGATGTCCGCGCCGCGCCAGCTATAGATGGACTGGTCCTCGTCGCCCACCACGCATACGTTGCCGTGCTCTTCGGTCAGCAGGCGCATCAACTCGTACTGCGTACGATTGGTGTCCTGATACTCGTCGATCATGACGTAGCTCAGGCGCCGGTTGTAGGCCGCGCGAGTGTCATCGTCGGATTGCAGCAGGCGCACGGATTCGAGCAGCAGATCGTCGAAATCGAGCGCATTGGCGTTGCGCAGCGCCTTCTCGTACTGGTCGAACAGGGCAGCGATGGTTTCCTGTTCCTTGCTGGTCGCGCTACGGTAGAGATCCTGCGAGCTGGTCCTGGTATTCTTCGCGTGGCTGATCTTGGAGAGCGCCGCGCGATACTGCATGAAGGCCTTTTCCTCGAGCCCAAGCGTCTTGTAGGCCGACTTGATGATCACCAGTTGATCGTCGTCGTCATAAATGCTGAACCGGCGGGTAAACCCAGGCCGCACGCGGGCCAGCGGATCGCCGTCGCGCCGCAACATGCGTACGCAAAACGAGTGGAAGGTACTGAGTTGCGGCGACGCGCCCAATTGCAGCTCGTCCAGCAGTGAATCCACGCGCCCACGCATTTCCTTGGCGGCTTTGTTGGTGAAAGTTACGGCCAGGACAGAGGCGGGAGCCACGTGCCGCGACGTTATGATGTGCGCGATCCGGTGAGTGATCACGCGCGTCTTCCCACTTCCGGCACCGGCCAGGATGAGTAAGGGTCCGTCGATATGGTTTACGGCTTCGCGCTGCTGCGCATTGAGCCCTTTAAGGAAGTCCATGAAGGGGAACGCCCTATTTTACCATGCGGTCACCACCCACCGCGTACTTCCGGCCTAATGGGTTTACCGTGAGCGCACGGGCGCCGGCAGCGGCGTACCGGGTCCCGGAGGCGCCAGCAGGGCAAGTACAACTACCGTGAGAAGAATCAGAACCAGCACAAGATCAGAATCGTTCATGGGTCTATCCTTATGAAAAAACTGAACCCACGAGCGATAAGGAACAGGGAGTCGGGAGGGGCAACTCGCTTGGGGAACTGGAACGTATAGTTTATCACTACACGCGGCTCCTGTGCACCATCGAACCTCAGACTGTCTTTGGATAGCTACTTAGCCGCCGAGTTGAGGAGCCCGCGGACGCGCAGCCAATCCGCCAGCCGCGCCGGCCAACTGGAGAGCGCTTCGTCGGTCTGCGCCAGTCCGACGCCGTGCGGACCCCGCTCGTAAATGTGCAACTCCGCCGGCACGCCGGCTTTTCGCAGCGCCGAATAGAACAGGACGCTATTTTCCACCGGCACTGTGGCATCGGTAGTGGTGTGGAACAGAAACGTGGGCGGAGTCTGCGCGGTCACCTGCGTCTCGTTCGACAGGCTTTCCACCAGCTTCGGGTCGGCATTCTCGCCCAATAGATTGCGCCGCGACCCCTGGTGCGCAAAGGTGGCGAAGGAGATCACCGGATAGCACAGCACCAGGAAATCGGGACGGCTGCTGACCTTATCGATCGGGTCCGCCGCATTCGCGTCACCAGCATCGAAGTGAGTGCCCGCCGTGGATGCCAGGTGGCCACCCGCAGAGAATCCCATGATCCCGATCCGGTCCGGCAGCAGTCGATACTCCGCCGCCTTCGACCGCACCGTGCGAATGGCACGCTGCGCGTCGCCCAACTCCACCGGATGATGATACTTCGGCCCCAAGCGGTACTTCAGCACGAAGGCAGTCACGCCTAGCGAATTCAGCCAGCGCGCGATCTGGTCGCCCTCTTTGTCCATCGAGAGGCCCTGATACCCGCCGCCGGGACACACGATCACCGCCGCGCCCGTACCGCGACCTGCCGGAACCAGATAGGGCGCCAGAGTCGGCCTGTCGGCGTCCTCTGTCCCTTGCGCTCCGGGGGCACCGGCGGGCCATAAGAGATCGGCCTTGGGAGTGTTCGGCGCCTGCGCTAAAAGTGCGCTGGTAATCAGGGCAAATGCGACAAGAGTCCGGACCATAGGATTTCTACGTTATCACTAAGCCGCTCGCAACTACGTGGCGCTTACTTGCCGCCCGCGGCCGTGCGCGCCGCGATCACTTTGCGAGCCGTCTCGGCCAACGCCGACGCTTTCGGCATCAACTCCACCGCGCGCTGCACTTCCGGATCCGTCCGCGAGAACATGGCATCGCTCTCTTCCAAATTAAACGCGGAGGTGTACATCTCTTTCGCCAGGTTTCGCTTAATCCAATCGTGGTGCCTGGTGAAGTCGGCATCCGTGAACACCGTGCCTTTGCCCTTGAGGTAGGCCTTCAACTCGCCCAGCAGCGCCTCGTCCGGCATCCAGCCCTTAGGCAGCGATGTGGCGTGCTTCCCGAAGTAAACCCGCGTGAAATCGAACAGCCCGTTGCGCGACAGTTCCGTCTGAAAACGGTCTAGCTTTGGAGTATCGAACTTATCGTCTGGCGTGATTCCGCCGCCGCCGTACACCGTCCGTCCGGCCGCCGTCATCTTCACGTCCACCGGATTCTGCGCGTTCTCGTCGCGGTGGAAATAGTAATCGTAGAAGCTCTTATTCGAATAATCGCGTTGGATCAAGCGGCCGCTTGGCGTATAGAAATGGGCCCAAGTCAAGGCCAGCCCGGTATTATCGCTCAACGGATATACCGTCTGCACCAGGCCCTTGCCGAAGGTCTTCTCGCCCAGAATCAGCGCACGATCATGATCTTGCAGCGCGCCCGACACAATCTCCGCCGCCGAGGCCGAGAAGCGATTCACCAGCACCACGATCGGATAATTGCGCCCCTTGTTGCCGTGCTCCGCGATGTATGCCTTCTCCGGCGCCGCGCGCCCGCGATGCGACACAATCAGCGCGTTCTTCGGTAGGAAGTGATCTGCCACAGCGACGCCCTGATTCAGCAGCCCGCCGGGGTTCTCGCGCAGATCCAGCACCAGGCCGCCTTCGATATTGTTCTCGCCCAGCCGCTTCAGGTTGTCTTCCATCTCCCGCGCGGTGGCTTCACCGAAACTGATGATCTTCAAGTATGCGTAGCCAGGCTTGATCCAGAACGCGTCCTGCACGCTTTTGCGGCTGATCTCGTCGCGGACCACGTTGAACGTCAGGTAATCCGCCACGCCTTCGCGCGAAATCACAATCTTTACAGGCGTCCCGCGCGGTCCCTTTAACAGGTCGGCGATCTCCGTAGTGTTCAGCCCTTCGGTGGATTTGTCGTTGACCGAGACCAGGATATCGCCGGGCCGAATGCCCACCTTGTACGCCGGAGCGCCAGGGAACGGAGCTTTTACCGCCGTCTTCCCGTTAGGCTGAGGACTTACCTGCATGCCCACCCCAAAGTAGTGCCCCTTCTGGTCCTCGCGCATTAACTTGTACTCGCGCTCGTCGAAGAAGTTGGAGTGGGGATCGAGGGTGCGCAACATGCCCGGGATGGCGCCCTTGTAGATGGTCTTGTCCGGGCTGACCTTATCGGCGAAGTTGGCTTCCACCAGGGCCAGTGCTTTGTGGAAATCGCGAACTTCGCTTTCCAGTTCCTCAGGTTCGGCAGACGCCGCGGAGGCTTCCAGCCTGGGCCCGTAAAACCCTGCCGCCACTGAGCAGGCAAGCACTACTACAGGCAATACAAACAGGGAGCGTGTTCTTCGGGCCATGCGGAATCCGTCCTCTTAAGCGAAGTATAACGTACCTGTCCGATTCGACGCGCCAGGGCGCCGTTTGGCTACGAGATTTCCCGCCGCACCGCGTCCAGCACGCCGTTGACGAATTGCACGGACTCTTCTCCCGCGAATTTACGCGCCAATTCCAACGCCTCGTCGATCGCCACCGCCGCCGGAGTACCCCCGCGCGTCATTTCGTACACCGAGAGCCGCAGCACATTGCGGTCCACCGCCGGCATGCGCTCCATACGCCAGTGCTCGGCGTGGCGCGTGATCCGGTCGTCGATCTCCTTGATGTTTTCTACCGTGCCGCGCACCAGGGCCGCCACGAACGGGTCTTGTTCCAGCTTTTCCTCGGAATACAGGCCGTCGTAATACGCCTGGATCGAGTCGTCCACCGGCTGGTGGCGCACATCCCAGATGAAGAGGATCTGCAGAGCGCGCTCGCGCGCCCGTCGGCGGGAAGCCATTTAAGTAGCCTGGCGCAAGGTGCGCAGAAGGTTGGCCATTTCGATCGCGGTCATGGCCGCGTCGAACCCCTTGTTGCCACTCTTGGCGCCGGCGCGGTCGATGGCCTGCTCCAGCGTGTTCGTGGTCAGCACCCCGAACGCCACCGGGACTCCGGTTTCCGACGACACGTGCGCGATTCCTTTGGCCGCTTCCCCAGCCACATAATCGAAATGCGGCGTATCTCCGCGAATCACCGCGCCCAGGCAGATCAGCGCGTCGTAGCGGTGCTGCCGCGCCAACTCGCCCGCCACCAGCGGCACTTCCCAGGAGCCCGGGACCTTGATCACGTCGATCATGTCCTCACTGCCGCCGGCGCGCAAAAGCGCGTCCATCGCACCGCCCAGCAAACGCTCCGTGATGAAGCTGTTGAACCGGGTAACCACAATCGCAAAACGCAGCCCCGACGCCGATAGCCCGCCTTCAAGTACCTTCGCCATATCTCACTTCCCTGTAAACACGGCGCGCCGTTTCTCCAGAAACGCGCGCGTTCCTTCTTTGCAATCTTCCGTGGCGGCGCTGATGCCGAAGGCCGAAGCTTCGTACCGCAGTCCCGCTTCCAGACCGATCTCGAGCCCCGCATCCACCGCATCCATCACCAGGGCGGCTGCGGCCGGACCATTCGCCAGCACCTTACCCAGCCACGCTCGGCAGTGCTCCAGCAGCCCGGCTTGCGGGATCACTGCATTCACCAGCCCGATTCTGTGAGCTTCGGCCGCCGTTACCGGGTCGCCCGAGAGCAGCATTTCCAGTGCGCGTCCTCGCCCGACCAGACGCGGCAGGCGCTGCGTGCCACCATATCCAGGAATCAGGCCGAGCTTCACCTCGGGCTGCCCGAGTTTGGCGTTGTCCGACGCGAAACGCACCGTGCACGCCATCGCCAGTTCCAGCCCGCCGCCCAGGGCGAAGCCATTCACCGCGGCCACCGACACCTTGCCGCAGGTTTCCAGGCGGCGGAACACTTCCTGCCCGCGCAGTCCCGCGGCGCGCATCTGCAAGGGCGAAAGCTCGGCCAGTTCCGCGATATCGGCGCCCGCTACGAATGCCTTCTCACCCGCGCCCGTGACGATCAGTACGCGGATGCTCGAATCGCTCGCCACGCGGCCAAACGCATCGCTCAATTCATCGATTACCGCAGCCGACAATGCATTCAATTTCTGCGGCCGGTTGACCGTGAGCACAGCAATACCGGACTCTTCCACCTGGAAGAGAATATGGCTGTAAGGCATTCAAAATCAGTGTAACACCGCCATCCAATGAGTCATGCGCTAACGCAACATGGGGAATAGTTCGCGGATGCGCGCCTCGCTGGGCTGCGCGCCGTATTCGCAGATTTCGAAGGCCTCGTAATATTGCGCCGCGTTGCCCTTCTCCCCGCCGTACCACTTGATCAGCGACGCCCGCACGGCCGGCGAGGGCGGCCGCGTGCGCGCCTTCTTCAGCCACGCCTTGCGCTCTGCCGCGCCCTTGGGCACGTCCGCAAGATTGCCCGCTACCCAGGGCAGCCACTCGTAGAACTGCGAGACGTGCGAATCCAGCGCGTCGATCTTTTTATCGATCACCGAATCCAGCATCACCGCGATGTCCGGCCGGAATGGATTCGGACGCTGGAAGTTGTCCTCGTAATACAGGAAGGTCGGATTCTTCTTGAGCGCCGGAACATCCGGCAATAGGTGCGGCACCACCACCATGTAGGCCGCATCCTGCACCAGGACGCCCGTGTAGCGGTGGTCGGGATGGTAATCGTTGGGCCGCGGCGCCAGCACGATATCGGCGTTCCAAAGCCTGATCTGCCGGATGATTTGCTTGCGCACCTCGAGCGTCGGCAGCAGTTCGCCATCGTGGTTGTTCAGCACCTCGTACTCGATCCCCAGGCGGCGCGCCGATTCCTTGGCCTCTCCCAAGCGCCGTGTAGCCAACGCCGCGCCCGTCAGCGTCTTCCGCTGCCCCATGAAGAAGGCCAACTGGCTGCCGAGCCCGGGCAGCGTCGCGAACCCGTATTACGGCAGCGAGATGCTGGAGTGCGGCTCGGCCGTTGAGCCTCTGCCGC
>JBDTPR010000343.1:0-7200 GCA_039932635.1 Candidatus Solibacter sp. | reverse complement strand
TCCTTATCGCGCATGTACCAGTTGGCCACCAGTTCCTGGCCGTCGGGGTTCGCCTGCACGTTGAGCAGGATGGTGTCGTTGAGGAAACGCAGCGTCTCTTCGTCATTGCGGCTCACCATCTGGTAGACCCATTCCATGAGCTGTTGCGAGCCCACGGTCTCGGTGGCATGCAATCCGCCATCGATCCACACGATGGCCTTGCCCTCTTTGGCCAACGCGCGCGCTTCCTGCTCGCTGACGCCCTCCGCATGTGCCAGTTTGCCGGCGATTTCCTTGTAGCGCGCCAGTTTCTTCATATTCTCGGGGGAAGTGATGATCGCCATCCACTGGTCGCGTCCCTCTTCCGTTTTGCCGATGCTCTCCAATTTCATGCGAGGGCTTTCGGAGGCCAGTTTCTTCCAGTAGGTTTCGAGCTGGGTGTAATTGGCGACCTGGTAATCGTCGCCGAGATTGAACCCAAGCGCTTCCTTGGGCGTGGTTATTTTTGGAGCCGTTTGTGCGGGCAGCAGGCAAGCGGACAGGGCTGCTACAACCACGAACACTGGCGTGCGTCGTAAGGTCATAGGTGAAAGTGTACTCTGCTTACAAGTGGCAGCGCCACGTATTGACCCGCCAGAATACGTTTTTGAACATGTTCATATTTCTCTTGACTGCTTGAAGAATCAGGCGTAGCATCATATTTGAACTCGTTCAAAAACGAGCTTCAAGAGGGAGCGGAAATGTATATCGAAAGCGCATACGCGGTATATCTGGCAGTCAGTCTGACGGTGACGATGTGGGTGGCGCGGACGCTGCATCGCAACGGCCGCGTGTTTCTGGTGGACGCATTTCAAGGCAACGCGGAACTGGCCGACTCTGTGAATCAGTTGCTCGTGGTCGGCTTCTATCTCATCAACGTGGGTTACGTGACCCTGGTGCTCAGCACCACGGCCAGTCTCACCGACCTGCGGCACGCCATCGAACTGGTGTGCGACAAGTTGGGTGTGGTGCTGTTGGTGCTCGGCGTGATGCACTTCTTCAATCTGCTGGTGTTGCACAAAATGCGCCGCCGCGGCCAGGAAAGCGCCGCCCGCCCGCACTACATGCCCGCCGACCTGCACCCCGGCAAGATATTGGACTAAGGCCCCCTACCAAGACGACGATACTGAATTGAGATGAAGACCAAAACGAAAAGCGACGAAACCCGCGCCCGCATTCTGGAAGCAGCCATTGGACTCTTCCAGCGGCGCGGGTTCGCGGCCGCAACCATGCGCGAGATCGCCGCGGATGCCGGCATGGCCACCGGCGCGGCCTACTATTATTTCGATTCCAAAGACGCCATCGTGCTCGCATTTTACGAGCACTCGGCGAAAGAGATGGTGCCGCTGCTCGAAGAGGCGCTGGCCGGCAAGAAGACTCTGGAGGAGCGCGTGCGCGCCATGCTCGAAGTGAAACTCCATTACTTCGAGCCCAACCGCGCTTTGCTGGGCGCCCTCGCCGGTCACACCGACCCGCGCAATCCGCTCTCGCCTTTCAGCGCGGAAACCCGCGACATCCGCGAGCGCGACATGCAATTCTTCGCCCGCGCACTCGCCGATAGCAACGTGAAGCCGCCGGCCGACCTGGCGGACCTGCTTCCCGCCATGCTCTGGATGTACCAGATGGGCCTCATCCTCTTTTGGATCTACGACCGCTCGGAAGGCCAGCACCTGACGCGCTCCCTGGTCGATCAGAGCGCGGGCGTGGTCACGGGTCTGATCAAGCTCTCCTCGTTGCCGCTGATGCGCCCCGTGCGCAAGCGCGTAGTGAAACTGGTGCAAACCATCCGCCAAGCCGCGTGAACTTTTACACCACGCGCGGCAGGCGCTGCTTGCGAGTCACCCATTCACTACTCGTGAACACCCGCGGACCTATCTGAATCATCCGCGGCAACAGCGTGAACAACGCCGAGGGCGTCCACGGCTTGCTCTCGCGCGTCATCAACCCGCGGCGATTCAACTCCTCCGCGATCTGCGACAGCGGCCGGTCGTCCACGATCATATCCAGCGCCGTGATGATGATCTGCCGCTCCGTCTGGCTCTCCACCAGTCCGCTGCAATCGTCGGACACGCGCAGGCCGAACGGAATCTCCTCCTTCACCTCCCTGTCCGCGACCATCCCGGCGGCGGACGATTCGCGCTCCCACTCGATGGCAACAGGCTTCCAGCCGGCCTCCACCCGCTCCACCAGATACTCCAGCGTAGGTAAACTGCTGAGCTGCTCCCGAATCCGTTCCTTGGCGGCCATGACAGTCCTCCGGCCGGGAGGTCGTGCAAGCGGGCTGCCGCGACCAGTGGCGATTTTAAAGGGGATGGTGAACGGAAGTGTTCGCGGGTGGGATTCTGTGTTCGGAATTGGAGGAACACGGGATGGCCCGTGTTCCCCCGAGGGTTACCGCTTACGCCTTTACGGGCTTGTCGGACGCCTTCCAGTTCTTGGCATCCCAGTACATCGTCTTGCCTTCGCGATAGCTCTGCGCCGCCAGGTTAATCACCACGACAGCCTTCGCGCCGGTGTCGACATCCAGGTGCGGTTTCTCGCGTGTGTGCATGCAGCTCAGGAAGTTGCCGATGTGCAGGTCCATCATGTCCGTTTGATCGATCGGAATCTGGATGTCCTTGTTGCCGAACTTCTGCATGTAGGCATCGCCGCCGATCGGCTTGCCGCCGCGTACCTGCGGCTTCACCGTGATGAACGGGACGTTGCGTTCGAACTGGCCGTGATCCACCATGATGATGGTGCCCTCATGCCCGCGGATCATGCCGGGGATGTGGGTGTCGTTGGCCATCGAAGAACTCAGCACCAGCGAGTGGCCCTTGGCGTATTCAGCCAGCAGGTGGAAGGTGTCCGGCACTTCGCGATCGGGTTTGCCATCAGGCAGCTTTTTGAAGACGTAGATTCCGCCGGTCGCCATGACCTTGGTCGGGAACTGCGGCTCGTCCCAGCAAATGTTCAACGGCGCGATCACGTGATAGAACAGATCGCTCGCAATGCCGAGAGAGTAATCCCAATACTTGCGGAAGCGGAAGAAGCGGTCGGCATCCCAGGCGCGCTTCGGGGAGAGCTTGAACTGCGAGCCCAACCACATATTCCAATCGATGAAATCGTCGCCCTTACCCTCAGGGCCGGCGCCGGCATCGATCGGCCAGTTCCATTCGCCTTCAGTGCCGTTGCGGTGATACGAGCCCTGGCTTTCGATCATCTGTCCGATCATTCCATCGGCGATCGCCTTCTTGGCCTTCCACCAGATGTCGGCGGAAGTCGTCTGGGAGCCCACCTGCAGAATCCGCTTCGTCTCCTTCACGGTGGCCACCAACTGCCGGGCTTCCTCGTTGGTGTGGACCATGGGCTTCTCGAGATAGACGTCCTTGCCCTTGTCCATTGCGTCCATCGCCATCTTGCCGTGCCAGTGGTCGGGGGTCGCGATCACCACCGCATCCACATCGCTCTGATTGAGCACTTCGCGATAGTCCAGGTAGCCCTTCACCTTGTACTTATCGGCGACCATCTTCTTGCGCTTCTCATACACGTCGCAGGCGGCGACGATCTGGCAGGCGTTGTTGTGCTTCGCGGCGAAAGCTGTGAAGGCGCTCGCATCGTAGGCGCCGCGGCCTCCGCAGCCGATCACTCCCACATTAATGCGGTCATTGGCGCCGATTATGCGCCCGCTGCTCTTGGCGCTGCTGCCGGCCTTGGCGGCGAGTGTGCTGGTGGCGGCGGTGAGGGCCACGCCCGTGGCGCTGACGGTCTTCAGGAAATTGCGGCGATCGAGAGATTCGTTGTTCGACATGCGGACTCCTTATGCGGGCAGACTTTGACCGTGGACGCAGGTCGCGCGAGCCATAGACCCCGTATCACCTAATAAAACTCTTTTCAACCCTATTTGCAAGCGCGTCCGCCGGAAATACATGGTTTCGGGTCCAATGGTATGATGCGGGCATCCATGATTATTGGCGTTGATATTGGCGGCACCAAGGTGGCCGCGGGATTGGTGGACTCCGCCGGTGAGATCACACACAAGACCCGCGTACCGATGACTCCGGCTCGCGACGCCGCCACCGGTTTCGCTGCCGTGGTGAATGCGGTGGAAGCGGTCTTCGCCGCAGCCCCTGAAGCCCGCGCCGCCGTCACCGCCATCGGACTCTGCGCGCCGGGCCCGCTCGACCCTAAGACCGGCGTCGTGCTGAATCCTCCCAACGTGCCCTGCTGGCGTGGCTTTCCGCTGGCTGCCGAGACCAAGCGCGTCTTCGGCGTACCCGCCAAGGTGGATAACGACGCCAACGCCGCCGGCCTTGCCGAATACCTATGGGGCGCCGGCAAAGGCTGCGCCGATCTCTTCTACGCCACGCTCGGCACCGGAATTGGCGCAGGCATCATCCTCAACGGCAAAATTCACCATGGGCGCACCGGCAGCGCCGCCGAGGGCGGCCACGTGACCATCGACTACCGCGGTCCGCGCTGCGCTTGCGGAAAATACGGCTGCATCGAGGCACTCGCCGCCGGTCCTGCAATCGCCCTGCGCGCGCAGTCTAAAGGCGCCTCGCGTATGTCGGAATTGGCAGGCGCGGTGGACCAGGTTCGCGCCGAACACGTCGGCCAGGCCTTTGCCGAGGGCGACGCCGTCGCCCGCCAGGTGCTGGAGGAAACCGCGTTCCTGCTCACGGTCTGGCTCGGCAACGTGGTCGATCTCCTGGAGCCCGAATGCATCGTGGTCGGCGGCGGCATGTCGAAGATGATGCAGCCCTTCTTCCCTGACATATCGAAGAACCTCCCCAAATGGTCGATCAACCAGAGGTCCAATGAGATCTCGATCGTGCTCGCCCGCTATGGCCCCGACGCCGGAATCGCCGGCGCCGCGGCCCTCGTAGGCTAGCGGCGCGCCGCCGTGCACGGTGCTAGAGTGTTGCGCAAGGAGAACCTTGATGACTCACTCCCGACGCGATTTTCTGGCCGCCACGCTTGGCGCTGCCGCTCTCTCCCGGCTGGGTGCGCAGCCGAAAAAGAGACTGGCGACCGACTTGGTCACCCTCGGCAAGAGCAAGGTTAAAGTGACGCGGCTCGCCTTCGGCACCGGCACCTTCGGCGGTCGCGTGCAACGGGACCTGGGCCAGGAGGGCTTCACCAGCCTCGTGCGCCACGCCTACGACCGCGGCATACGCTTCTTCGAAACCGCCGAGTCGTATCGCGGCATGCCCGACATGCTCGGCATTGCGCTCAAAGGCTTGCCGCGCGACAGCTACACCCTGATGATGAAGTGCACCACGCGCAATACCGGCGCGCCCATCAACACCCGCCTCGACGATTTCCGCCGGCAGTTGCAATCGGAATACATCGACATCATGCTGATGCACTGCCTTCGCCCGCCTACCTGGGAGACCGACTACCGCCCGTTCCAGGATGCGCTTTCCGAGGCCAAGGGCAAGAAGGTCATCCTCTCGCACGGCGCAAGTGTGCATGGCCTGCCTGCGCTGCGCACCATTCCCGGTAATCAATGGCTCGACGTCATGCTGCTGCGCACCAACCACAACGGCGCCCGCATGGACACGCCCGATCAGGCCGATGTCGATGTGCCCGGCAATGTGGACGAAGTCGTGGCCCACGCCAAGAAGATCCACACCCAGGGCATGGGTGTAATCGGCATGAAGCTCTGCGGCGAAGGCCGTTTCACGCGAGCCGAAGATCGCGAGGCCGCCATGAAGTTCGTCATGAATCTCGGCGCCGTGGATGCGGTAACTATCGGCTACAAGAGCCCAGCCGAGGTTGACGAAGCCATCGACCGCATGAACCGGGTCATGAATTCGTAGGGCGGGCGCCACCGTCCCGCCTCCGAGGTGGAACCGAATCAGGTTGCCGTTGGGCCTGTGATCCTCTATATTGCTTAGTCTGGGTGTTGCAGGATCTAGGAGCAAGTCCATGCCTCGCGCGTTCTTGAGTGCAACCTACACGGAAATGCTGCCGTTGCGGATAGCCGCAGTCCAAGCAATCGAGTCCTGTCATTATCAGTGCGTCAGGATGGAGGACTTCCCATCCGTGGATTACGCGGCCGAGGATTATTGCCGGGAGCAGGTTCGGAGTTAAGAACACCATTTCATCATTGCGGTCTCGAGTCGATCTCACATCAACGATCGCATCACGCGTCCAGTTGCGTGCCACCTCATAGCGTCTGCTGAGACGTTATACAATCACCCTGGGAGTTTCACAGATCATGCCAAGTCGATTGCATTTCCAGGTGATTGCCGCGGCGCTCCTGCTGGCCTTCGCCGCTGCCGCGCAAACCGCCCCCGCCGCCCAACCGCGTCCCCCGCAGCCGCGCTATCGCAGCAAGATCACCGTCTACGATCTCGCCGCTAAAACCACCAAGGTGGTCTACCAGGCCGACCAGGTCATCGAAGCCCCGAACTGGTCGCACGACGGCTCCTTCCTCCTCGTCAACACCGGAGGCGGTCTCTACCGCTTGCCGCTCAACGCGCCGGGCGAACCGAAGCTCGAAAAGCTCGATCTCGGCGAAGGCGGCCACCGCGCCAACAACGATCACGATTTCTCGCGCGACGGCAAATGGCTGGCCTTCTCGGCATCCAGCACCGCCTCGCGCCAGTCGCAGGTTTGGCTTGCCAAGGCTGATGGCGCCGGCGCAAGACTTATGACTCCGCCCACGCCGAGCTATTTCCACGGCTGGTCGCCCGACGGCAAGTGGCTGGCCTTCGTCGGCCAGCGCGACGGCAAGTACGAACTCTACCGGGTGGCCGCCACGGGCGGTCCCGAAGAGCGACTCACTTCCAAGGGCGCTTACGACGATGGCCCCGAATACACCGTGGATGGCAAGTGGATCTACTTCAATTCCGACCGCTCCGGCAACTGGGACATCTGGCGCATCCCCGCCGAAGGTGGCGGGCCCGGCGACGCCAAGGCCGAGCAGGTCACCAACGACGAGTGGGAAGACTGGTTCCCCCATTTCTCGCCCAACGGCAAACTGATGCTCGTCTTCTCCTTTCCGAAGGGCACGAAGACGCACAACGACAAGCTGGAGGGCGTCGTCCTGCGCCTCGCCCCCGCGCCCGGCGCCAAACTGAAGCCGGTGAAACTTCAGGAACTGACGAAGTTCTTCGGTGGACAGGGCACCATCAACGTCAACTCCTGGTCGCCCGATTCGAAGCAGTTCGCCTACGTGGTCTACGAGCCTAT
>JBDTPR010000342.1:0-7203 GCA_039932635.1 Candidatus Solibacter sp. | reverse complement strand
CGCTCCCTCACGGTCGCGGCTCTGATGAGCGGCGGCGGGGATCAGAGCCGCGCGCTCAGCAAGCGGTAGTTTGTCGGCTCAGAATGACGCGGTCACAGCTCCTAGCCGTTTTCGAGCAGCGCGAGCAGTTTCTCCTGCACGCTTTCGGCCGTGGGGCTATCCGGCGTGATCACCAGAATAGTATCGTCGCCGGCGATTGTGCCCACCACCTCGGGCCACTCTTCGTTATCCAGCGCGACCGCTACCGAGTTGGCGTGCCCGGGCGACGTCTTGAGAATCACCTGATTCTGCGCGCGGAGCACATCGCGCAGAAACTCCGCTGCCAGCAGCGAAAAGGCAGGCCCCGGATCTTCCTCCGCCATTTCCTTGTAGCCCTCGCGCGTCTTCACCAGGCGCAGGTCGCGGATGTCGCGTGAAAGCGTCACCTGCGTGGCCGCGATGCCCTGACTCTTGAGCTCCTGGGCGAGTTCTTCCTGGGTGGAAATCCCCTTGCTGCGGATCAGTTTCAGGATCTGGCCTTGACGGTAGCTTTTGGTCATAAATTCATTTCGTTGAGCCGCTGTCTGGCGGCGGCAAGCGCGGCGGCGACTGTGTTCGGCCCGGTTCCGCCGGGAACCTCGCGCGAGCGCATGCCGTTCTTAGGATCGAGCAGCGCCGCGAAATCGCCGGTGAATTCCGGTGCGAATTGGCGCATCTCTTCGGCCGTCCAATCGGCGGGCCGCTTGCCGCTGCGAACGCTCTCCAAAACGAAGCGCCCCACAATCTGGTGCGCCTGATGGAACGGCGTGCCGGCGCGAGCCAGGGCTTCGGCGAGATCGGTCGCCACGACCCAACTCTCCTCCGCCGAGGCAGCGGGCTTGGGCGCGTTCAACTTCACGCTCTCGATTACCACACGCGCCATTTCGAGGGAGCCGGACAGTTGGTCCGCAGCCTCGAACAGGGGAACTTTATCCTCCTGCATGTCGCGATTGTAGGTCATCGGCAGCCCCTTCATGGTGACCATGAGCGAGGTGAGGGAACCCATCACGCGGCCGGATTTTCCGCGGATCAATTCGAGCGAATCGGGATTCTTTTTCTGCGGCATCAGGCTGCTGCCGCTGGTCACGCCGTCGCCAAGTTCGAGCCAGCCGAATTCCTCGCTGGAATAGAGGATCCAGTCCTCGGCGAGACGGCTCAAGTGAATCATCGCGACACTGGCGGCGTACAGGAAGTCGAGCGCGAAATCGCGATCGCCCGACACGTCCATGCTGTTGAACGTCACAGCCGCGAAGCCGAGATCGCTCGCGATCGCATTCCGGTCGAAGGGAAAGCCACTGCCGGCCAGCGCGCCCGAGCCGAGGGGCAGATAGTCGGTGCGCCGCCGTGCATCGCCCACGCGTTCCCAATCGCGCGCGAACATCTCGAAGTAGGCCAGCAGGTAGTGCGGCCACAGGACCGCCTGCGCGCGCCGCATGTGGGTGTAGCCGGGAATCACGGCGTCGGGATACTGCGCAGCCAGTTTGAGCAGCGCGTCCATCACGCCGCAGAGCAGGGCCCGTACGCGGTCGCATTCCTCGCGCAGCCAGAGCCGCGTGTCCAGCGACACCTGCTCGTTGCGGCTGCGCCCGGTGTGGATCTTGTCGGCCACCTTGCCGGCGCGCTCCTTCAGCTTGCGGATGACCAGCGTGTGGACGTCCTCATCGGTGGCGCCCAGGTAGAATTGCGGCGACGTGCTCTCCGCGCGGATCGCCTCGAATGCCTCGACGATCTCCGCGCGTTCCACAGCGCTCAAGATGCCGACGCGCTCCAACGCGCGGGCGAAGGCCTGCGAACCGCGTATGTCCGCGTCGATCAGCCGCCGGTCGAAATCCAGCGAGCCGCTGAAACGCTCGAACACCTCGCTCGGTCCGGTCTCGAATCTTCCGCCCCAAAGCTTCATCGCGGTCCGCCCCAACGAAGGCTGGCGCCGCGCGAGATCGCAGAAGTATCCGACCCGCAAAGTGGCGCGGGCGATGTTTGGTCAGGTGTGATCATCGATTAGTCTCTATTCCGTCAGCATCATCAGCAGCAGCGCTTTTTGCGCGTGCAGCCGGTTCTCCGCCTGGTCGAAGACGACCGAGCGGGGGTGTTCCATCACGGAGTCCGTCACTTCTTCATCGCGCTTGGCGGGCAGACAGTGCATGAAGATGGCTTCGGGCAGCGCTTGCGCGAAAAGCTGGCTGTTGACCTGGTAATCGTGGAACGCGCGCTTTCGTTCGAAGGCTTCCTGTTCCTGGCCCATACTGGCCCACACGTCGGTGTAGACCGCGTGCGCGCCGTTGACGGCGTCCGCCGTATCGTGAGTGATCAGCAACTTCGCTCCGGTGACCGCGGCGAGCCCTTCCGCCTGCGTCACGATCTCCGGATCGGGCAGATAGCCGGGCGGGCAGCCCAATGCAAAATCCATTCCCAGCCGCAAGCCGGTAAGCATCAGCGATTGCGCGACATTGTTGCCATCGCCGATAAAGGTCAGCTTGAGCCCGTGTAGCAGGGAGACTCCGAAATGCTCGCGGATGGTCTGCATGTCGGCCAGCGCCTGGCAGGGATGATAAAGATCGCTCAGCGCATTGATCACCGGCACGCGCGACCACTCGGCCAACCCATGTACCGTGCTCTGCAGAAACACGCGAGCGACCAATCCATTCACCCAGCGATCCAGATTGCGCGCGACATCCTTGAGCGGCTCGCGAACGCCGATGGGACCTTCCAGGAAGACCGAGCCTCCGCCCATCTGCTTCATCGCCAGCTCAAAGGTGAGCTTGGTACGCAGCGAAGGTTTCTCGAACAGCATCGCAATGTTCTTGCCGTCGAGAGCGTGCGCATAGTCTCCCGGCGAACTCTTGACTTCAGCCGCGAGGTCGAGCAGGTACAGCAGTTCGTCGTCCGTAAGGTCGAGGTCTTTTAGAAAGTCGGGTGCGGCGGTTTTTAAGATTTGATTCGGAGCAAACATGGTACCCACGGAGGACGCCTCGGCTGAATGATTATTCACCTAGATGAATAATCACACATTTCGCGCGGTGAGTCAACATCACTGCGCGAAGTACCCGTTGATGTCGAGAATCAAAGGCGTCGGATGCTGGAGAGGCGCTCACGGCGCCCGCGCCGGAGGCCGGCACCAACGCAGCATTGGCCACGATCGAGCCATCGCCGGCATTCAGCGCGTAGGCCCGCGCATTGGAAGGAATCGGGCATCGCGCGTGGAAGGCGAAAGCGCCTGGCCTCCGAACATGCCGCATAAGTGCCTGTGCGGGTCCGTCTCGGCAAGCCGGAGTGAGTTTCGCCCGCCGGGACAAGGGCTGGAGAGTTATGCCGCAGAAAACGGTGAGCCATTTTGCCGCCTTACCGCGCGGATATCCGTAGCGGGGCGAAATGCCGGCAGGTAAGTCTGAAACCCTTCCGGCCTCGTATTCATCTAAGGGAGTGAGCTACGATGAAGAGAAGACGGGGTGAACGGGTGAAGGGTCTTATTCTTACTCTCGGGTTGGTGTGTGCCGCATGGGCTGCCGGACCGGATCTGGAACGTCCGCTCAAGCTATATCACCTGACGGAATTCCAGCAATCCCTACAACTTCTGCGGGCGGAGCCTAACAAAACCGCAGCCGTGTTCGAACTGATGGGCCGCGATTATTTCGGCCAGGGCGACTTCAAGAAGGCGACCGACTCCTTCGAGAAGGCCATCGCGATGGACCCGGGCAACGCCGAGTACCACCTGTGGATGGGTCGCGCCTACGGACGCCGCGCCGAAACTTCGAGCATGTTGACCGCCCCGGGGCTGGCCACCAAGGCTCGCCAATACTTCGAAAAGGCCACTCAGCTCGATAAAGCCAACCTTGAAGCGCAGAGCGATCTTTTCGAGTACTATCTGGAAGCTCCCGGATTCCTGGGCGGCGGTTTCGACAAGGCCGCCTCCGTGGCCGAGCAGATTTCAATCCTGAGCCCCGTCGAAGGCCACTGGGCGCAAGCCAAGCTGGCGGAAAAGCGCAAGGAATATCCCAAGGCGGAGGCCCAGTTGCGGCGCGCCGTGGAACTGGCGCCGAGGCAGATCGGCCGCTTGATCGATCTCGCCCACCTTTTCACCAAACAGGGTCGCTACCATGACGCCGATTTGAGCCTCGCCAAAGCCGAGCAGATCGAGCCGAACAGCGCCAAGCTCATGTTCGCCAAAGCGGACTTGTACATCAAGAGCAAACGCAATCTGGACCAGGCCAAGGAGCTGCTTAAACGCTATTTGAAGAGCCCTCTAACGCCCGACGACCCACCGCGCGCAGACGCCGAGAAACTGCTCAAACAGGTGGAGGGCAGCTAAGCCCGGCCCATGTTCCTTAGCGAAGCGATCAAGTTCAGTGCGCAAGCGCTTCGCGCCAGTCCTGTGCGCTCCCTGCTTACCGGGCTGGGAATGTCCATCGGGACAGCCTCTGTGATCCTGGTAGTGACGATTTCCCTCACCAGCCGGGACTACATTTTGGAGCAGGTGCAGGGCATCGGCTCTAATATCATTTTTGCCTATTACGCCAATGCCGGCGGCAGCGCTGTGGCCGACGCGGACTACATCAAAATGTCCGACGTGCAGGCGATCCGCCAGGAACTGACTGCCGACATCGTGGCCGCCACCGGCGTGATGTCTAACTTCGACCGCATTCTGATCGGCGGCAAGGAACAGGACGTCAAGGTGATTGGCACCGACCAGGATTATCAGCCGGTCCGCAACATCGTAATTTCCGGTGGCCGTTTTCTGGATGAAGGCGACATTACGCTGCGCTCCAAGGCAGCGCTGCTCACCGATCAACTGGCAATTCGAATGTTCGGCGGCCGGGCCGCGGCGTTAAGTCAGGTGGTCAAGATTTACGGCCTCGAGTTTACGGTCATCGGTACGTTCCACGAGAAGGTGGAGACCTTCGGCCAGTCCGAAGTGGAGCGCGATACCATCCTGGTTCCGATCACGGTGCTGCGCTATTTCACGCCGCTCGAGCGCATCGACCCACTCTACGTGCAGGTGCGTTCGCCCAAGGAAGTGGATCGCGTGGCCGTGCGCCTGCAGGAAATCCTGGAAGCGCGCCATCGTCCCGGCGCGCGCTACCGCGTCGATACGCTAACCGCGATTCTAGAGGCGGCCAAAAATATTTCGTTGATTCTGTCGCTCGTCCTGGTTCTGGTCTCCGCCATCACTTTGCTGATCTCGGGGATCGGGATCATGAACATCATGCTGGTGACGGTCACGGAGCGGACGCGGGAAATCGGTGTACGGCTGGCGGTGGGGGCCTCGCCGAAAGAGATCCTCCTGCAGTTTCTGACCGAGGCGATTCTGGTAAGCCTCTCCGGCGGGCTGACCGGCATTTTGGTGGGCGTGGCGATTCCGCTCAGCGTGCAGCTATTCGCCGATATACGCATCCCGATCTCCCCGGTGGCGATTCTGGTGGCGTTCGGTGTCTCCTGCCTGGTAGGCCTGGTCTTTGGAATACTGCCGGCGAACCGCGCGGCACACTTGCATCCCACCGAAGCCCTGCGTTACGAATAGCCGTCAAGCCGGAGCGCGGGCCGGCGCCACTTGTTGGAGTGCTTCCGTCAACGCCTGGACGCGGATGGGCTTGGTGACGAAGGCATCCATGCCGGCGGCCGTGCAGCGTTCCCGGCAATCGCCCAGGACCTCAGCGGTCATGGCGACGATCGGCGTGCGGCGGCTTTTTGGTTCTGTGCGCCGAATCTCCGCGGTGGCCTCGTAGCCGTTCATCTCAGGCATTTGACAATCCATGAAGACGACGTCGTAAGGGAGCAGGCGCACCATTTCCACCGCCTCCCGGCCATTGGCGGCCACATCGGCACGGATCCCCAGCTTCTCGAGAATCCTGACCGCCACCTTTTGATTGACCACGTTGTCTTCGGCGATCAGTACGCGCAACTGCCTTCCGTCGAACTGCGCGGCAGACCGGGTAGGCGGCGGTACCGGGGCCGCCGCGAGTTCTGGTTCCCTGGCAGCGTGTTTTGCGGCCCACGTACTGGCCAGGGTATTGAAAAGCTGCGACTGGCGGATCGGCTTCATCAGGTGGGCATCGATCAGTCCGCCCGCCAAGGCGCGGATCTCATGCCGGTGTTCGAGCGAGCTGAACAGCACGATCACGGTATCGTGTAGCGCGGCGTCGTCGCGGATGGCCCTGGCGAAGGCCGCCCCGTCGATCGCGGGCATCATGAAGTTGGCCAACACGAAGTCGTATGGGTCGCCTGCCGCGTGGGCCGCGCGCACCGCCCGCAGAGCCTCCGCCGCCGACGCGAAACTGCCGTTGCGCATGCCCCACGTGGTAATCAGCTCGTGAACTACGCTGCGCATGACGTTGTTGTCGTCCACGATCAACACGCGCAAGCCCGCCAGATCCTTGGGAGGCAATGTCGCTTGCCCCTCGCGAGGGTTGGCGACCAGCGGCAGCACAAAAGAAAACGTAGATCCCACACCGGGACGGCTCTCGGCGTAGATCGCGCCCCCCATGAGTTCCACGAGCTGGCGTGAGATCGCCAGGCCCAGGCCGGTACCCCCGTAGCGCCGCGTGGTGGACGAATCCGCCTGGCTGAATTTGTGAAACAGCTTCGCAAGGGAATCGGGGGCAATGCCGATCCCGGTGTCGTTGACGGCAACCCGAACCTGCTGCTCCCCGACGCTTTCCACGGTGATCAGCACGTGTCCGCTATGGGTGAATTTAATCGCGTTGCCGGCCAGGTTGGTCAGCACCTGGCGCACGCGTCCGGCGTCGCCCGCGAAATGGCGGGGGGTGCCGGGGCAGTAACGCACCACCAGGTCGAGGCCGTGTTCGGCGGCGCCCGGCTCCAGCATTTCGGCCACGTCCTCCACCACCTGGCGGAGGTCGAAGGCTACGGCTTCGATGACCAGTTTGCCGGCTTCGATCTTCGAAAAGTCCAGGATATCGTTGACCAGGTTGAGGAGGGCTTCGCCGGACTTGCGCGCGATCTCCGCAAACTCCCGCTGCTCCGCGGTCAGCCCGGTATCCAACAGCAGGCCGTTCATGCCGATCACGCCGTTGAGCGGCGTGCGCAGTTCGTGGCTCATGTTCGCCAGGAATTCGGCTTTCGCCTCAGCGGCATGCTCGGCGGCGCGCCGTGCGCGGCGCAGGTGCAAGGCCATGACCGCCAACAAAACCACCGCGATCAGGACCACCCCAAGCCAAATCGTGCGCCGGC
>JBDTPR010000341.1:0-7231 GCA_039932635.1 Candidatus Solibacter sp. | reverse complement strand
GCACGCAGGGCGGCCCGCTGGTGCATGTGATGGCGGCCAAGGCTGTCTGTTTTCTCGAAGCGCTGCAGCCGGAATTCGCCGCTTACCAAAAGCGCGTCGTGGCCAATGCGCGCGCCATGGCGGAAGCCTTGATGGCGGCCGGTTTCCGCGTGGTCTCGGGCGGCACCGATACCCACGTGGTGCTGCTCGATGTCTTCTCCAAGGGGCTGCGCGGCAAGGAGGCCGAACAGGCTCTCGACCGCGCGCGAATCACGGTCAACAAGAACGCGATTCCCTTCGACACCAATCCCCCGATGAACCCGAGCGGAATCCGCCTGGGCTCTCCCGCGGTGACCACGCGCGGCTTCGGCGAAGATGAAATGCGCGAGGTCGGCACTCTGATCGCGGAGGTCTTGACCAACATCGGCAATGAAGAAGCGGTGGGCGGCGTGCGTCAAAAAGTGGAGGCGCTGACCCAACGCTTCCCACTCTACAACTGGAAGCGCGACAGCGTTCGGGCGTAGGATGCCGGCGCACATCGTCATCGACGCTCGCCGCATCAGAGACTTCGGGATCGGCACCTACATCCGAAGCCTGATTTTTGCGTTGGGCGGCGTGGACCGCAAGAACCGTTACACCATCGTGAGCGGTCACGGCGAAGTGCCTCTGCTCGAAGGGCTCCCGGAAAATTTCAAATCCGCCACCTACGCGCGCAGCGACCACAGCGCGATGGATCACCTCGCTTTCCCGATGTTCCTGCGCGGGTTGTCGCCGGACCTGGTGCATATTCCGCTCAACCGCGTACCGCTGCTAATGATCAAGCCGTATGTCGTCACGATCCACGATATGGCGAACCTGTTCTACGAAGTGGAGGAGACCTCGAAGGTTCGCATGCACTTGCGGCGCTTCCGCTTTGGACGCGGCCTGCGGCGCGCGGCGCGGGTGATCGCGGTCAGCGAAGCCACCAAGCGCGACGTGGAGGCCCAGATGCAGGTGCCCTCGAGCCGCATCACGCGGGTCTACAACGCGCCCGACCCCGCCTTTTTTTCGCGGGCCTCAACCCCGGGAGCTCCCGAGCAGCAGCTCATCATGGAGCGCTACCAGATTCAATACCCGTTCATTCTGTACGCCGGCAACATCCGCAAACATAAAAATATTCCACGCCTGGTGGAAGCCTTCGCCGTGGTGCGGGATCAACTGGCGAACCACCCGCGCTACAAGGACATCCGCCTGGTGATCATCGGCGACACCATCTCGCAATACCCCGCGGTGCGCCAGGCAGTGATCAAGAGCCGGGTGGAAAACGTGGTGCGCTTCCTTGGCTTCGTACCCTTCGAGACCCTGCGCTGCTTTTACGAATCGGCGGCGGGGTTCGTGTTCCCGTCGCGCTATGAGGGCTTCGGACTGCCACCGCTGGAGGCGATGGCCTGCGGCACTCCGGTGGTCTGCTCCAACGTCAGTTCCCTGCCCGAAGTGGTGGGCGATGCGGCTATCCTGGTAAATCCCGAGAACGTTTTCGACATCGCGCGCGGTATCGGCGACATGCTGCTCGACGAGGAACAGCGCGCGCGCATGATCCGCCGCGGGCGCGAACAGGCGGCGCGTTTCAGCTGGAATTGGACGGCGCGGCAGGTGCTGGAAATCTATCAGGAAGTAATCGGCGAGTAATACCAGGGCTGCGTAGTTTACAGTAGTAGGGATACCAAATCAGGGGCAGAGGGAAAAGTCTTGCGTCATCTCAACATGGTGGGGATCGGTCTGGCATGGGCTGCGTGCGCATTCGGCCAGGGCAATTTCGAAGTGCAGGTATACGCGTCGGAACTGACGCCGAAGGGCGTTACGATGGTTGAGTTGCACAGCAACATCACCGCCCGGGGCACTAAGGGAACGGTGGACGGAGTGTTGCCGACGCATCACGCGGTGCACGAGACGCTGGAAATTACGCACGGCTTCAACGAGTGGTTCGAATGCGGCTTCTACCAGTTCGTCAGCCGTCAGGCGGACGGGAGTTGGAAATGGGTGGGCACTCACATCCGCCCGCGCGTCTCGATTCCGGAGCGCTATAAACTGCCGGTGGGACTGAGCCTGTCGCAGGAGATCGGCTATCAGCGGCCCAACTTCGACCCCGACACGTGGACGTGGGAAATTCGTCCCATTGTGGATAAGCAGATCGGCAAGCTCTACCTGTCGTTCAATCCGACGATTGAGAAATCGTTTCACGGCCCGGGCAAGGACACCGGCGCTTCCTTCTCGCCGAATGTGAAAGTGGCGTACGATGTCCACTCAAAAGTGGCCTTGGGGCTGGAATATTACGGCGCTTACGGCAAGGTCCTTTCATGGGACCGTCCGCGCGACACGGAGCAGGTCTTCCTGCCGGCCATCGATGTGGATTTCGGGAAGGCCTGGGAGTTCAACTTCGGCGTGGGCATCGGCGTAACTCACAACACCGATCACCTGCTGGTGAAGGCGATTGTGGGCTACCGGTTCAATCTGAAGAAGTAGCCTTCTTGCGGGCTTCCACCCAGGCGGGGAAGACCTCGGGATTTTCCAGCCACACCAGCATCCACTGCGCCATTTCTTCCTTTTCCGAGCGCTTATCTTCTGTGGTGCGAGGCGTGGTCGCGAGGAATTTGGCGCGATCCCTGGCGGCAATCACCTGGCGGCGGCAATAGCGCGCGCGATCGCGATTGCCCGCCGCGACGGAATTCAGATAGACCTGCAGCATTCCGGTCAGCGACTCCTCCAATTCCTGGAAGGAGTGCTGGTGGATGCCCGAGTAGGGCTGGTCGAAGGGCAGTCGGGTGGCGCGCAGCAGGTCGCGCAAGTAGCTTTCCGACACCGGCGCGAGGCGCATCATCAACTCCGCCCAAATCTCTTCGGTAATCGCCGCCGGCTGACGTCCGGCGAGATACTCGCGCAGTTGCTGCTTGATCGATTTACCTTGCGCGGAGGGCACGGCGATAGCGCTCCACCGCGCTGGTGTGCGCAGCAATTGTCGAGGAGAATTCGTGCCCGCCCGAGCCATCGGCGCGGGCCACGAAGAAAAGCGCATCGCTTTCCGAGGGCGCGAGCGCGGCGCGGATCGAGGCCAGCCCGGGGTTGGCGATCGGTCCCGGAGGCAGGCCCGGGTGGCGGTAGGTGTTGTAGGGGTGCTCGCTATCCAGGTCGCTGCGGTGGATGACGCCGGTGTAGTGTTTCTGGAGCAGGGCCGCGTAGATGGTGGTGGGGTCGCAATCGAGCTTCATGCCGATGCGAAGTCGGTTCGCGAAGACCGCGGCGATGCGCGGACGCTCGTCGGCGAGTTTGCCCTCCTTCTCCACCAGCGACGCCAGTGTCACCGTGCGGTGCACCGGCGCGCTGGCGTTCAGGCTCTTCCAGGCCTCGCGGAATTTGCCGGTCATCAGGCGGCAGAGACGGTCGGGAGTGGTGTGGCGGGCAAGTTTGTAAGTGTCCGGGAAGAGATAGCCTTCGAGTGTCGGCGCCTCGGAATCGAGGTCGCGAATCAGCGCGGGATTGCGGGCGGCCTCCAAGAATTTGGCGGCCGGGAAGAGGCCAAGCTGCTCCGCGGAGGCCGCGATGTCGAACAGATTCCGCCCCTCCGGCACCACCAGTTCGAGGAAAAAGACGTCGCCGCGCGCGATGCGCTGCACCACATCCATGGGACTGGCGGCGCGGTCGAAGCGGTACTCGCCGGCTTGCAAAACCCGAGTCCTGCCGGCGGTGCGTGCCAGCAGGAAATCCCAGCGGGAGCGAACCACGCCGGCTTTCACCAGGGCGTCGGCAATTCCATTGGTGGTGGTGCCGTGCGGGAATTCCACGAACGTCTCGCCCTGGAACCCCTGGTAGGGCTGCTCGATCCGGTAGATCACATAGCCGCCGGCGACCAGGCCGAGCAGCAGGAGTAAGGCGAGGCGACGCAGGACTCTCATAGGGAATCGAGGTAACTCTGCAGCAGGATGACGGCCGACAGGCGGTCCACCGCGGCTGCCCGCTTTTCGATACTGATGCCGCTGGAGCGGAGCACGCGGCCGGCCTCCACGGAGGTCAGGCGCTCGTCCCAGAGCTTGACCGGCAGGTGCGTGCGCTTTTCCAGCATCGCGGCGAACTCGTGCACCCACACCGACTGGCGCCCCTCCGTACCCCGCATATTGATTGGGTTTCCGAGCAGGACCATGCCGACTTCGCGCTCTTTGAGCATGGCTTCCAGCACGTCCAGATCGGTGCGTATGCGGGTGCGCACCAGGTTGGGAAGGCCCTGCGCGGTGATGCCCATAGGGTCGCTGATGGCCAGTCCGATGCGGCGTTTTCCAAGGTCCAGAGCGAGAATTCGGGTGAAGGCAGGGGTCAAGTAATTTCATTATAGACGGGCGCGTGCTACAGTCGAGACAAGGGTCGTCTAACGCGCCGTGGCCGTCGTAACCCAGCCTCCACACACTACTGCCCACGCTGTGCAGGAAGCACGGCACATCGCATTGCCTATTCTGGCGATGGGGGTGGTGATCGCCATTCTGTATCTGGGGCGGCTGTTTTTCATCACCTCCCTGATCGCGCTGACCATCGCTTTTATCCTGGAGCCCTTCGTCGCCCTGCTGATGCGCATCCGTTTTCCGCGTTCGCTGGCGAGCTTTCTGGTGTGCTCGATCGCGCTGACACTGCTCTACGTAATCGGGCTGGGAGCCTATTCGCAACTCGCCGGACTCTACGACGAGTTACCCAAGTACGGGCAGCGAATCGGGGACCTCGTGGATGGGGTGCAGCAGAGGATCAGCGCCATGGAGGACCAGACGTATAAGGTGGTGGTGCCGGCACGCCAGCGTCAGGAAGAGGAGCGACGCAGGCAACAGGAGCAGGCGCAGAGCGCCGCGAAGAAAGGCAAGAAGGGTACGGCCCAACCTGCGAACGGCGCACCCGTGACACAGACCTCGTCGGGGGCGGCGGCGATCCCTGAAGTCCGAATTCACGAGGAGAGCACTCCCATCGGCGACTACATCTACTCGCGGCTCAGTTCGGTCTACCAGGTGCTGTTGATGTTCTCTTTCATCCCCTTCCTGGTGTACTTCATGCTGAGTTGGCGGGACCACATCAACCGCGCGTTCCTGCAATTCTTCCACGGTGAGGACCGCCTGGTGGCCGCGCGCAGCGTGCAGGGAATCGCCGAGATGGTACGCGCGTTCGTGGTCGGCAATTTCGTGCTTGGGTTGCTGCTTGCGGTGCTGAGTTCGATGATGTTCTGGATGATGCACGTGCCGTACCCCATGCTGGTGGGCCCGCTGAGCGGAGTCCTCAGCCTGGTGCCGTATATCGGGTTGCCGCTGGCGATGATGCCGCCGCTGTTCGCTGCTCTTCCGGTCAACGCTGTGCCTGTGTATGCGGGCGTGGTGGTGACGGTCGCGATGCTTCACCTGGTTGCGCTGAATGTGCTGTACCCGAAGATTGTCGGGTCGCGCGTGCACTTGAATCCGCTGGTGGTGACCTTCTCGCTGATGATCTGGGGCTTCCTGTGGGACGCGCCGGGGCTGCTGCTCGCGATCCCCTTGACGGCGGGGATTAAGGCGGTCTGCGACAACGTGAAGGGACTGCGTCCGTTCGGCAAATTCCTGGGCGATTAGCGGAAGGCCAGCGACACTGCGTTGCTCCGCGCGGCCCCGACGCTCACCGTGATCTCAACCGTGCCCGCTCCCGACAGCGAGCGCGGCAGTTCGAGATTGACTTGGTCCAGGCCTGGATATTGCACTTGCGTTCCCGCGTAGGATGGGATCAACGTGCTGCCGCCGGCTTGCACCGACACCGGTTGGCCCGCCTTCTGCCTGATACCCGTGCCATAGAGAATCAGCGTTACGACCTCGTCGCCGGGGCCGAAGACGATGGGCTTCGCTATCAGATTTCCCTCGCTATCGAGCTGGTAGACGTTCTCCCAGAGTTGCGGTTGCCCGGGACTGCTACGCACCAACGAGGCGGCGGCCAGCCCCCCGGCATTCAGCCGGAACAAGCCCGGGGCAGCAGCCGCGATCACCATCGGGGCGATGGCATCCGCAACGCCATCGCGCCGCACGATCAGGTTGGAGGCGCCGGGCACGGAGTCTTCTGGCAGCACTGCGTTGAGTTGATCTGGTAGCGAGACCAGGAGCTGGAGGGGCCGTTCGGTGTTGTCCGCTGCTCGTTCGAAGAGCGTCACGTTCACGCCCGGCCCTCCAAGGTCGGTTCCGAAGATCGTAATCAACGAAGCCGGCGCCAGCGGACCGGGTTGAAATGACGCCGCGTTGACGATCCCGCCGGAGGCGATGCGCGGGCCATAGAACCGCGCGAATTCGTCGGTATCGGGCCACCTGGGGTTGCCGAACAGCACGTTGACAATCGCCTGGGCCGCGTAGGCAGACAGGCTATTGCCATCCGCGGCCTCCCCGTTGAAGAGGAAGGCCAGTCCGATGCCGCCGGGGAAGCGATAGAAGTAGCCCTTACTGCCGGGGTTGTAACCGCCGTGATCCCAGGTGGCTTCGGTTTGCCCTGGCTGCACAAACAAGCCCAGGCCATACCATCCCGCTGAATCCACCCGCGTGGCAGGCTGCGATTGAGCAAGCATGGCGTGGAACGTCCGGTTGGAGAGAAGCGCCGGGCGGCGGGAGCCATCCAGCAGGGTGATGAACTTGGCGAGATCGACCACGGATCCCGCCCACGCGGCCGCGCCATCGTTAAGATCGGGATTCAGGATACCGTAGGGCGCGGCGATTTTCTCGCGGGCCGCGGACACGTAGGAATTCACTGGCGCGGCCAACGGGTAGTCGTAGTACGTCACTTCGCCCGGCAGTCGACCCGCCAGGTGAGCGCTGGCTTTTTGCACGCTGCCGAGTCCGGCCGGAACCAGCAGGACGTCACGCACGAAGCTCTCATAGGACTGGCCGGAGATCTTCTCGATTACCCGCGCCAGCAGCACGTAACCGAAGTTGGAATAGGCGTAACGGGCGCCCGGCGCAAAATCGAGGCGCTGCGCGAGCATGTAGCGAATCGCGGCGTCGGGACTTGGCGGGAATGCGCCTCCGGTCGCCTGAGCGACTTTCACGCTGCCCTCGGCCGCTACCGGGTCGAGTTGCGGGCTGATCGCGCGGTCCCAGCCGCCGGTGTGGTGCAGCACCTGACGAACCGTGATGCTGTGCAGGCGACTGTCGCCCCACACGCCGTTGTACGGTGCGAATTGATCGAGGATGTCGAAAATGGGGCGGTCGAGATCGAGCTTGCCGGCTTCCACCAACCGCAT
>JBDTPR010000340.1:0-7236 GCA_039932635.1 Candidatus Solibacter sp. | reverse complement strand
GATGTTGAACGAGACGCTCGGCAAGATCCACTTCTACGCCACGTTCATCGGGGTGTATGCGATCTTCACGCCGATGCATTTTGTAGGTATGGCGGGAAATCCGCGGCGCTATTCCGACTTCAGCAACATCGAGTACCTGGCAGGACTGATGCCGGTGCACAAGTTCATGACGCACGCGGCGTACTTCACGGCGGCGGTGCAGATCGTGTTCCTGATCAACCTCTTCTGGAGTTTGTGGAAGGGGAAAAAGGCGCCGATGAATCCGTGGAACTCGACGTCGCTGGAATGGACAATACCTTCGCCCCCGCCGTTCGATAATTTCGGCGGCCATCACCCGGTGGTGAATCACGGTCCGTACGAATTCAGCGTCCCCGGCGCCCCGGAAGATTACATTATGCAGACCGCACCCCCTTCACAGCATTCCACCGAATAGCGCATTCTTATGGGTATGGCTGGGTCACTCACACGGGATGTCATTCAAGGGCCTCCCCCTCCGCCGATCGAAGGCGGTTGGGGTGGCGATGGGGGCGGCGGCTCCGACGGCCGCGGCGCCTTCCGCCGTGCTTCCTTCACGGGACTCTATGTTCTTCTGGCCGCCAGCACCATGCTGTTCGCGGCTTTCACCAGTGCGATGGTGGTGCGGCGCGGGCTCAGCGACGACTGGCTGAGCATGCCGAAGCCGCCGATCCTGCTGGTCAACACGGCGATCCTGCTGCTCTCCAGCGTGGCCATCGAGATGGCGCGACGTTCGCTGAAGGCTGGCGGCCGTGCACGGTTCAACGGCTGGTGGACGCTTGGCACCGCCCTCGGCCTGGCCTTCCTGGGCGGTCAGGCGATGGCGTGGAAGCAGTTGAACGCCGGTGGCGTATTTATTTCCACCAATCCGAGTAGTTCGTTTTTCTACGTGCTCACGGTGTCACACGCAGTGCATTTGCTGGGCGGATTTACGGCGCTGTTTTACGTGGATGTGCAGGCGCTGCGGCTCAGCCTGGGTCCGGCGAAACGGACGGCGATCGATATCAGCGCGATCTTCTGGCATTTTCTGGACGGGCTCTGGTTGTATCTGATGGTTCTATTTTACGTTTGGGGGTAAGGGAAGGGATGTCGACCCAAGTCACCGCCGCCACGACTGGCTCTCTGTGGGATGGAGGCCGTTCGCCCTATCGCACGAACTCCAAGAAGTTCGGGATGTGGCTGTTTATCATCTCCGACGCGCTGACCTTTTCGGCGCTGCTGTTTGCCTACACGTACAGTCGCGTGTCCAACCCGGATTGGCCCACGCCCTTCCACTTTTCGCCGAGCATCATCTTCTCGAGCGTGATGACGTTTGCGCTGCTCACCAGCAGTTTGACGATGGTGATGGCGGTGCACTCGATGAATCACGGCAATCGCAGCGCCGCCGTGAAATGGCTTCTGGCTACGATGGCGGCGGGAGCGACGTTCGTCGGGCTCCACTTGACGGAGTGGATGAATCTGATCAACCACGAGCATGTCACGGCGTTCAGCAACGAGTGGGGCGTGCCGCTGTTCGGCGCTACGTTTTTTGCGATCACGGGGCTGCACATGACGCACGTGGTGATCGGACTGATTTATCTCGGGATCATCTGCCAAGCGGTGATGCGGGGGAAGTTCAAGGCGGAGGACGTCGAAGTTGCCGGGCTGTACTGGCACTTCGTCGACTTGGTATGGATGTTTGTGTTCCCGCTGGTGTATTTGATGTCGGCCAAGATCTGAGGAAGCTATGAGCGAACACGTTGAAGAGATGACCGTTCACGGGCCCGGCATTCCGACCTTCGCGAAGGTTTGGGCGGCGCTATTGATTCTCACCGGGGTTGAGGTGCTGCTGGCTTATTTGCAGACCCCGCTGCTGATTATGCTCACGGTGTTACTGGGGCTCTCGGTGATTAAGGCGGTGTTGATCATTGCGTACTTCATGCACTTGAAGTTCGAGCAGCTGAGTTTGTTTCTCACGCTGTTCCCGATGTTGATTTTCTGCATTGTGCTGATGCTGATTTTCCTGGGCGATGCGTACCGGATTCCGGTGATGAGGCCTCCGGTTTGAGACGCGTTTTATTGCTGGGACTGATGGGTGCGGGGCTGGCCGGCGCTCAATGCGTGATGTGCTATCGGACGGCGCATGCGCAGCAGAGTGCGCGGTCGCAGGTGTTGAATGCGGGTATATTGATACTCGGGGCTCCTCCGTTTTTGATTTTGGCGGGATTTGTGGCTTTTGTGTTCGGTAAGGATAAGGTGGGGGAGGAGTAGTGCGCCTTTGGATCGCCTGGACATCAGATCCAGACGGCTTTCTTACTCTTGGCTGCCCCCAAGGCCCGAGGCCTGCCGTATGTCGGTGTTCCGTCCGATATCGGGAGGCACCCGGTCCTAGCTTAGACAGGTGAACACTTACCGGGTTATGCGGTTCGCCGGCGAAGTAAGCCGAGGACTACGAGCCCGCCGCGCAGAAAAGCTAGAGTCGCTGGTTTCGGAGCCTGGCTCGCAGCGGATTCGAAAACACGCAATTCGTTGAGGCCGTAGACGTAGGTTCCACAGCAAGAAGCGTTGGACGTGCTGATCTGATGGCGTTTCGCCGCCTGCGCGTGCAGTGCGATGCGCTCAGCGCTGTAACGCACTTCTACGTTTCCTGGCAGGGGAGCCGCTACTCGGTACCGTGGCAGTATGCCGGCAAAGAGGTATGGGTGCGCGAACGGGCCGGTGACGTAAGTGTCACTCGCTACCTTCCGCTGCTCGTCGTCGCGGTACAGAGGCGATCTCCCGAACGTCGTTTAGGACCAAACTCAAGAACGGCGGGTGCCGCGGCGGCGATCAGCGGCAGCTCGTTTGATCCAATACAGATTGCACAAATAGTTGCGGAACAGTGTCGATTTCGCGTGGGCGCGTTCGATTAAGTAATGAGGGCCGGTGAAGCCGGCTCGAATCTTACTCAGAGAGGTAAACATGCCCGCAAAGATCACTGAAACGAAACCGACGCACGAACAGGCTCAGTTACTGCTTCAGCTGTACGAGCAGCGGCGCGAAACACGGCTCCGCGAGGCGCGCGATTGGTTCTTCAAGAATTATTTCGTCGACACAATGGAGGAGTCGATGCGAATCGCGGCGCCGGGAACGGCGAACGGCGCATTGGTCATGATGGTGTTCAGTTACTGGGAGCAGGCGAGTGCGCTGCTAAATTACGGACTGCTGCACGAGGACCTTTATTTCGAAACCAGCGGCGAGTTTTTCGGCGTGTGGGAAAGGGTCCGGCCGGTCATCCAGGAAGGCCGGAAGATGTTCTCGAATCCGGGGTTCCTGGCGCACCTTGAGAAGGCTGCGGGGCGCTTTGAAGAGTGGTGTGAAAGCCGCTCGCCGGGGCAGATCGCGACGATGCGTAAGTTCATGGGGCAGATGAAGCCGCAAACTGCACGGGCGTAGGCCTTCTTCTATTCGCGCGGGCGCGTCATACTTATTCCGTCTCTACCTCGCTATGTTAAGCATGTGTGATGCGCCCGCAAACGTGGTTGAAAGATACCCCCTATTTAAACAGGGGCAGGGGGTCGATGGCTGTGCCTTTCCACCAGCTCTTTTCGGGACCCAGCTCGAAGACTGCGAAGTGGAGGTGCGGGGCGTTGGGTGACGCATCTCCCGTGGAGCCTGCGTAGCCCAGGACTTCTCCCTTGCGGAGCAGCATGCCTTCCTTGAGTCCCGCGGCGTAACGATCGAGGTGGGCGTAGTAGTAGCACCACTTCTGCGTATTGTCGAACTGATAGACCGTCAGGCCGCCCGGCTTGCTGTTGAAGAGTTTGACGACGTTGCCTTCCGCCACGGCCAGCACCGGCGTACCGCGCGGCGTCATGATATCGAGCGCTTCGTGGGCGTGGCCGCCGCGCGCTTCGGAGAAGTTGGTGTGCAGCGTGCCCGGATCGATCCCCGCGACGGGCATGGCGAGCTTGGGCGTGTAGGTTGTTGGCGCCGTCATGTCGGGTCGCGTGACTGCGGGCGGAGTGTCCGGGGGGTAGGTGGTCCCCGGGAGCGGGGGCGTGGGAGTGGACTCGGCGGACGGCGGGGCTGGCGCGGCGGAGACCTCGGGCGCCGCCGGCAGGGGCAGCGAGACGGGTTCGATGCGCGCCGCTTGTACCGGCGTGAGGACGAGGCGGCCTGTGCTCCAAAGGACTGCCGCCAGGCAGACGATGCCCAGCGCGAAACCGATTATGAAGGACGTTGCTGTTCTCATGATTACTCCTTGAGGGTTGCCGGCGTACCCGGCTTGACGATGGAGGCGAGCTCCAACGCATCCCAGTTGGTCAGGCGGATGCAGCCGTGCGACTCCGCGTGCCCAACCTTGCCGGGTTCCGGTGTGCCGTGGATGCCGTAGTGGTCCTTCGAGAGGTCGATCCACACCGGGCCCACGGGATTGTTGGGGCCGCTCTGCAGGGTGGCCTTTTCGGATTTGGGTTTGGCATCCCAAAAGAGATCGGGGTTGTAGTGGAACTTGGGTTCGCGGGCGACGCCGTTGATTTTCCATTCGCCGACGGGGAGGGGGTCGTGCTTGCTGCCGATGGTGGCGACGTAGAAAGCGATCAGGGCACCGGTGGCGTCATAGGCGCGGATCGCGCTCTCCGATTTCGAGACGATGATGTTGGCGGCACGCGTCGGCGGCATGACTTGCACATTAGGCACTGTGAGTTTGGTTCCCTCCTGCTGGAAATTCGCGCCGGGATTCAGAGCTTGCAGCAGGGCAGGGCTGGCGTGGAAGCGCTCGCCCATGGCTTCCAGCGGCGATGCGTAGCCTAGCGATGGGAGTTTGGCCTTGGCTTCCATGTCGTTCGGGATCGGGGTGAACGGGCCCTGGAGGTCGTCGGGCGTCAGGGTGTATTCGATGAGCGGCGGCGCAGCGTCGGCGTTGATGGCGGTCCACGTGGCAACGTCTACGGCGCCCGTGGTAGGGAGTTTGCGCGCTTCCTGGAATGCCTTCAGGGCCTTTTGGAAATTACTGCCGAAGATGCCGTCGATCTCGCCGCAGGAGAAGTGGGCGCGAGCGAGGAGGATTTGGGCCCGGACTACGGCGGCGCCTTTGGTTCCCTTGGCTAGTGGATTCTGGGCGGGATTGTTAATGACAGCGGGATCGATTGCGGCGTGAAGTACTAGAGGTAGGAAAAGGGCCCAGCGAAGCTTCATGCCGGGGAAGCGGCAGTTGGTTGGCCTATGTGCGGAACGGTACGGTCTCGGCCCTTCGGCCGGTGTAACGACTGAAGTCGGCAAGCAGACTTATGAAGTCTGCCCTACAAAGCTACGGCAGATCCGCGAGGTCGTGGTATTTGTGGGTCACGGCGCCGTCCTTGACGGTGACTATGCGGATTCCGGATTTGGCTCCGCCCAGGGGCTTGCCTACGGGGCCGCTGGTGATCATTTCCAGATCGCCGTCCTTGCCGTATTCATTGCGGTGGTAGTGGCCGGCGAAAACTTGCTGCACTCCGTATTCGTGGAGCAGGTGGAGGTAGCGGTCGCGCACGGGCTTGGGGACGTTGGAGTATTCGTCCGCCTCTTCGGGCGATTTCAGGAATAGTGAGATGTGCTGAAAGAGGATGATGTTCTTGACGCCGGAGAGTTTGAGGCGCTCGAGTTCGGCGCGGAACCACGCCTCCATTTTGGCGGCCTCATCGGGCACCTTTTCGGCGCCCTTCTCCAGGTTGGAATTGAGCACGATGCCGGCGATATCGCCGATGTGGAAGCTGTAGTAGTCGGGGCCGATGTTGGCGCGGTAGGCGGCCAGCGATTCCCTGGTAGGCTCGTTGCCCACGTCGTGATTGCCGGGGACGCTGAAGAGTTTGATCTTAGGGTCGAGTTTCGCGCTGATGCGCTTGTACTCGGCGATCATGGCGGCATCGCCGGCTTTGTTGACGAGGTCGCCGGTGATCACGACGAAGGCGGGCTTGAGGCGGTTGGCGGTGGCGATGGCGAATTCGAAGTTCGCGGTCTCCTGTGCGAAATCCTTGTCCGCCGTGTACATGCCAAATTGCGGATCGGACATCTGGATGAAGGTCTGCGCGGCCAAGGCGCCGGTGAGGGCAGCGGCCAGGAAAAGGATGCGTATTGTCATGGCTTTCCTTGAGTCATGGCTTCAGATTGTAGGAGGCGCCGAGGGGGCCGGCGCCGGCGAGATACTTGCGCGCACGCACGAGTTCGGCGATCTGGCGCACGTGTCCGAGATCGTGCAGAGCCCACTCGTGGAGCATGTGCGAGAGGTTGATGGGCCCGACCTCCAGATGGTTGGCTGTGCGATTACCGGCGCCGGGGGGCAAATCGCGCAGGAATTCGACATTGGTTTCGCGCTGCTCCTCGAAGTGGTCGAAGGCATCTTCGGGGTCCATGTTCTTGTAGATATCCAGGTGTTGCTGGGCGTCGTCGCCTTCGAATTCAGGATTGGTTTCGCTCATGAAGCGGTCGAGGCGCAAGCGATAGCAGTTGCCTTCGCTATGGCTGAGATGGGCCAAGACCTCGCCGACTGAAAAGCGATCGGGCGCGGGTTTCCAGCGCACGTCCTCTTCGCTGAGTTCGGTCATCAGGCCGCGTAGCAGGGTGGGAGTGGCTTCGAGGAGGTCGATGCAGGGCAGTCCGTTGTCTTTGGCGCTCATGGCTTCATCCTACAATGTTCTCGCCGCCATCGACGTGGAGGGTGTTGCCGGTCATCCAATAGGTGGCAGGGTGGCAGAGGGCGGCGATGCAGCGGCCGACGTCTTCGGGCGTGGTGAGGCGCTTGTGGGGGTTGCGCAGGCGCGCGATCTCCATGATCTTCTCGTGGCCGGGGATGAGGCGAAGGGCGGGGGTGTCGGTGACGCCGGCGAGGATGGCGTTGGCGGTGATTCCGGCGGGAGCGAGTTCGAGGGCGAGTTGGCGAATGTGGGCTTCGAGGATGGCTTTGGCGGCGCTCACCGGGCCGTACTCGGGGATGGCGCGGGTGCCGCCCGAACTGGTCATGGCGAAGATGCGAGTGCCTTTATCGAAAAGTCCGGCGGCGAGGCATTCCTGCACCCAGTAGACGAGGGAATGGCCCATGATGTCGGCGGTGGATTCAATTTGTTTTTTGTTGGCGACCATTTGGGCGCCGGCGAGCGGTTTGAGAGCGCCCCAGGCGAGCGAGTGGAGGATTACGCGGAGCCAGCCTTCGCGGGATTGATTAGTTACCGCTCCCTCACGGTCGCGGCTCTGATTGGGGGCGGTGGGATTGGGGGCGGTGGGATT
>JBDTPR010000339.1:0-7242 GCA_039932635.1 Candidatus Solibacter sp. | reverse complement strand
TTCTATTGCCAGCAGCGCGGGATCTCCGCGGAAGACGCCGTGTCGATGATCGTCCACGGATTCTGCAAGGAAGTGTTCCGCGAACTGCCCATGGAATTCGCGGTGGAAGCTCAGAAATTGCTCGGAGTGAGTCTCGAAGGAAGCGTTGGATAAGGCATGGCACTACTCGAAATTAAAAATCTGCACGCCACTGTTGGCGATCGTGAAATTCTGAAGGGCATCAACCTCACCGTCAACTCGGGAGAGGTGCATGCCATCATGGGCCCGAATGGCAGCGGCAAAAGCACGCTCGCTCAGGTTCTGGCCGGCCGTGAACTGTACGCCGTAACCGCCGGTTCCATCACCTACGACGGCAAGGACCTGCTGGAACTGTCGCCCGAGGATCGCGCCCGCGAAGGCGTCTTCCTGGCCTTCCAGTACCCGGTGGAAATTCCCGGTGTCAGCAACATGTACTTTCTGAAGGCGGCGCTCAACACCATCCGCAAGCACCGGGGCCTGGACGAGTACGATGCCATGGACTTCCTCAATGTCGTGCGCGACAAGATGAAGGTCATGAAAATGGACCAGACGCTGCTCAATCGCCCGGTCAACGCGGGCTTCTCAGGCGGCGAAAAGAAGCGCAACGAGATCTTCCAGATGGCGGTGCTTGAGCCCAAACTCGCCGTGCTCGATGAGACCGATTCCGGCCTCGATATCGACGCGCTGCGCATTGTCAGCGCCGGGGTCAACGCCATGCGGTCGCCCGAGCGCGCCATGATCGTGGTCACCCACTATCAGCGCCTGCTCAATGAAATCGTGCCGGACTTCGTGCACGTGCTGGCCCAGGGACAGATCGTGAAATCCGGCGGTAAGGAATTGGCTCTCGAACTCGAGGCGGAAGGATACTCCGATCTCTACGACGAGAGCGAGGCGGTCGGCCAGGTATGACGGCGGTATCCGAACAAACCGGCGCGTGGCTGGAACTCTTCACCAACCAACTGCCTGCCCCCGCGTGGCTGCAACCGCTGAAGAGCGCGGCCTTCGCCCGCTTCAGTGAGTTGGGCTTCCCCACTACCAAGAATGAAGAGTGGCGCTTCACCAACGTCGCTCCCATCGCCCGCATGAAATTCGTCGCGGGGCGTCAGGGAGTGAAGGCGTCGAAATTCGCCGAGGGTCCGATTCAACTGGTTTTTGCCAACGGGCACCTGGTATCGCGGCCCGAGAGCCTGCCGAAAGGCCTGGAGGCCGGCAGCATTCTGGACGACCCGGCGGCTACGGTGCAGCACCTCGGCAAGCTAGCCAGCTTCGATGAGAATGCCTTCGTGGCGCTGAATACCGCGATGCTCGCCGATGCCGCTTTTGTGCGCGTGGCGCGCGGCGCGGTGATCGAAGAGCCAATCGAAATCTTTTACCTGACTACCGGCACTTCGGAAGCCACCGCGGTGCACCCGCGAATCCTGGTGGTGGTGGGCGCGGATGCGCATTGCACCATCGTGGAGCGCTATGTGGGAGCGGGCGATGGCGTCTACTTCAACAATGCCGTGACCGAGATCGTGGCCGGCGACCGTGCGGTGGTGGACCACTACAAAGTCCAGCAGGAAACCGTCAACGCATTTCACATTTCGACCTTGCAGGCGACCCTGGGACAGAGCGCGACCTTCGCGTCGCATTCGATTTCGCTGGGCGGCGCGCTGGTGCGTAACGATGCCAACACGACTCTTTCCGAGGGCAGCGACGCGACCTTGAATGGGCTGTATATCGTCAACGGCACGCAGCACATCGACAATCACACGAAGATCGATCACGCCATGCCGCACGGCACCAGCCACGAGATGTACAAGGGTATTCTGGACGGCAAGTCGCACGCCGTGTTCAACGGCAAGATCATCGTCCGCAAAGACGCCCAGAAGACCGATTCGAAGCAGACCAATAAGAACCTGGTGCTTTCCGATAACGCTGTGGTCGATACCAAGCCGGAACTGCAGATCTGGGCCGACGACGTGCGCTGCACCCATGGCGCAACCATCGGGCAGTTGGACGGGGAAGCGATGTTTTATCTGCAGTCGCGCGGCATCGGCAAGCGCGAAGCCCGCAGTCTGTTGACGTACGCGTTTGCGCAGGACATTGTGGACCGGGTGAAGGTGCCGGCGCTACGCGATTCGCTGGAGAAGATGCTGTTCGAGAAATTCCATGAGCACGATCAGTAAGCAGGTAACGGCAGGTTTCGACGTGGAGCGGTACCGGGAAGATTTCCCGGTGCTCAAACAAAATATCCACGGTAAGCCCCTGGTGTATCTGGATAGCGCCGCCACCGCCCAGAAACCGTTCGCGGTGATCGACGCCATCCGGCGCTTTTACGAAGTGGATTGCGCCAACATTCATCGCGGGGTGCACGAACTTTCGCAGCGCTCCACCGCCGCCTACGAGGAGACCCGCTCCAAGACGCGGCGCTTTCTGAATGCGCGCGCCGACGAGGAGTGTATCTTCGTCCGCGGCACCACGGAAGGCATCAACCTGGTGACGAGCACCTGGGGACGGCGGAATGTCAAAGCCGGAGACGAGATCATCATCTCGGCGATGGAGCATCACTCCAACATTGTTCCGTGGCAGATGCTGTGCGAGGAAACCGGAGCCACGCTGCGCGTGATTCCAATAAACGAGCGCGGCGAACTGCTGATGGAAGAGTATGCGAAGCTGCTCAATCCGCGTACGAAGATGGTGGCAGTGACGCACGTTTCCAACGCGCTCGGCACCATCAATCCGGTGAAGCAGATCATCGATATGGCCCACAGCGTGGGCGCACTGACGCTGATCGACGGGGCGCAGGCCGCACCGCACACGAAAGTGGATGTGCAGGCGCTGGATGCCGATTTCTACGCGTTCAGCGGTCACAAAGTTTTCGGGCCGACGGGCATCGGCATCCTGTACGGCAAGATGGCGCTGCTGAATGCCATGCCGCCGTATCAGGGCGGCGGCGACATGATTCGCGAGGTAACCTTCGCGAAGACTACCTACGCGCATTTGCCCTACAAGTTCGAAGCCGGAACCCCGAATATCGCGGGCGGCATCGGCCTGGGCGCCGCGCTGGATTACGCCGAAAAGCTGGGCGTCGAGAAGATCGCGGCCTACGAGCACTCACTGTTGGAATACGGTACGGAAGCTTTGAGTTCGATTCCCGGATTGCGGCTGATCGGTACCGCGCGCGAAAAGGCGAGCGTGCTTTCGTTTGTGATGGAAGGCATTCACCCGCACGATATCGGCACGGTGCTCGACCAGCAGGGCATCGCTGTACGAACCGGCCATCACTGTGCGCAGCCGGTGATGGATTTCTTCCAGGTACCGGCGACCACGCGTGCCTCACTGGCCTTTTACAACACCTTCGGGGAGATCGACGCGCTGGTAGCAGGACTCCAGAAGGTGAAGGAGGTGTTGGCGTAATGCTGGATGATCTCTATAACGAGCTGATCAAAGATCACGCAAATAATCCGCGCAACTGCCGCCTCATGGAGGATGCGACCAACCAGGCGCCGGGGTTCAACCGGACGTGTGGCGATAGTCTGATGCTCTATCTGAAGGTGGACAATGGCATCATTCAAGACGCCAGCTTCGTCGGCGAAGGCTGTCAGATCTTTAAGGCATCGGCATCGCTGATGACGGATCGCCTGAAAGGGAAGACCACTGCCGAGGCCGAAGCCCTGTTCGATACTTTTCATGAGGTGCTGACCACCGACGTTCCGCTGGCCGCCGAGTTGGGAAAACTCGCCGCTCTCGGAGGCGTGCGCAAGTTCCCCATGCGGGTAAAATGCGCCACCCTGGCGTGGCACACCATGAAAAACGCCTTGGGGGAATCGGGCACCGCGGCGAGTACGGAATGAATTTGAAAGACCAGATCATTGCAGCCTTCAAGAAGGTTTTCGATCCGGAGATGCCGGTCAATATTTACGAACTGGGCCTGATCTACAGCCTGGACGTGGATGATGCCGGAGATGTGCTGATCCGCATGACGCTGACGGCGCCGAATTGTCCGGTGGCAGGCAGTCTGCCGGCGGAAGTCGAGCGCGCCGCTCGCGCCGTTCCGGGCGTCGCGGACGTGAAACTCGAGCTTACCTTCGATCCGCCATGGACCAAGGACCGTATGTCGGAAGCGGCAAAGTTGACCATGGGCATCGAGGACATCATTCCGATTGCGAGGCTGCGTCGATGAAGCTTTCGGCCAACGAAGAGTACGGCCTGCGCTGCCTTGTGCGCATCGGTTATGCGGGCGACGGCGGCAGTCTGACGATTCCCGAAATGAGCGCGGCAGAGGGCGTGTCTCCGGCATATGCAGCCAAGATTCTGCGCGTACTGCGTAAGGCGGGCTTCGTCAAGGCGGCGCGCGGCAAGGACGGAGGGTATACCCTGGCGCGTCCGGCCGAAGCCATCGTCATCGGCGACGTGATGGATGTCCTGGGCGGCCGCATTTTCGAAAGCAGTTTCTGCGACAGCCACGCGGGACAGGCCGCGATTTGCACACGCAGTGTGGATTGCTCCGTGCGCTCCTTGTGGCGAGCGGTACAGGTATCGGTGGATCAGGTATTGAGTAAGGCGACGCTCCGCGATCTGCTGCAGAACGAAGAAGAAATGAATAGCTGGGTGCGCGCCATCCCCGGGGCCAAGGGCCTGCACTCCATTCAGTAGGACCCCGCTAGCTAACGGCTAGTTTTCGGTGGAGTGTAAACCTCCGGCTCCGGCCCGGAAGGAGATGTTGCCTCGGGCGGGATCTTCGTCTAATTGCACTCCGCAGTTCCAAATGCAGGCTCCGCAGTGGATGCACTTCTCTCGGTCGAAGACCGGCACGCCGGTTTCGCCTCCTGTGATCGCCTGGCCGGAGCACATCTCGATGCACATACGGCTGACGCAGCGCTCACAGAAATCCGGGTAGATGAACTTCACGTGGTCCGCGTAGCCGGGCGATGCCTGCACCTTGCCGCCCATCAGGAGCGCGTCCTGATGCGAGACCAGCAACTCGCCATCGTAGGGGATGGCGGGCCAGCCGACGCGGTCCATCAGCGCGTTATGGCAACTGACGCCGCGCACGCGGCAGTCCACCATGATTTTGGCGAGTTCTCCGGCCGGAATCTTCTCGCGGAAATATTCCTCCGGGGTGGGCATCAGTTTGGGTTCGCCGCCGATGGAGTGCTTGCCATCGGTGAAGCCGGTGATCGCCATGCCGAGCAGGCCCGGAATCATGCCGCGATGGAAGCCGTCGCGCGCCTTCTCCGCGACCTTACCCTCCTCCTCCACCCAACTGGCCCGCCTACGCGCCACGTACGACGCTTCCAGATTCGCCTTGGAGAGCGGCTTGCCGGCCTTCAGAAGGCCAAGCACGGCCTCCGCCAACTGAGTGCCCGTCGTCCACGCCTCATCGACGCCGCTGCCGGTGAGTACATTGGTGCTGCCCGAGCACTCGCCGATGCGCGCATACCCTTCGCCCACCAGAAAGGGCTCGCCCCGCTTGCCCGATTCCTGCAGCGATTTCGCACCCCAACTGCGCAGCTTCGCGCCCTTCAGGTAGCGCCAAAGGTACGGATGCAGCATGTAGTGCTGCAGGTAGCGGTACGAGGTCCGCGTGGGACTGTCGAACCACGAGGGAACGAAGATACCCACCGTCGCCACGCGGTCCGGATGCACGTAGAAGAAGCCGAAGATCTCGGGCTCGGGGTATCCAAAAGTGTGGAACACCATGCCGGGTTCGAGCGGAGTGTCCTCCGGCAGATCCACCACCATCTTCATGCCGACCGCCCACTCACGCTGATGGTGGCCTTCGGGCAGGCCGAACTCGGTATCGAGTTGGCGACCTACGACGCCCACCGGGCCGTCGCCCACCACGGTGAGCGCGGCGCGGACGTCCATACCGGGCATGAACGTGGCTTCGGGGCAGCCATCTTTGTCCACGCCCTGATCGGTGAGGCGGATTCCGACGACGCGCTGGCCGTCGATCAGAGCCTCTTCCACCGGCATGCCCGGCCACACCTGCACCGCGCCGCTCGACATCAGGTCCGTGCCCACGTGCTGCAGGAACTGGCCGAGCGACAGGACCAGCCCACCTTCCTTATGCAGGAACGGCGGGATGTAGGGCAGTTCCACGGCGTGCTCTTTCGCGAGCCCCAGCGCGCGGATCATGCCGTCGCCGAAGTGCATGGCGGCGGACCGGCGGCTGGCGTCGTGCGGATCCAGCAGGTACGCCACCTTCTCCTCTTTGACGGTGACCGCCATGGGAATCTGGCTGGGGTCGAGGTCCGGCAGGCTGGCGCGTATGCCGCGGGCGCGCGTCACCACGCCGGAGACTCCGAAGCTGACATCGTCGGCGCGTTCGTAGCACATGACCTGGAGCGGCAGCCCGGGATTACTCGGGCTCTCGATGGCCGGCGTGCCATCCGGGTTGATCAATCGGCGCGAAAGCGTGGTCAGAAAACCGGCCGTGGCAGGGCCGAAGCCAACGCAGACGATGTCCACATCCATCGTCTGGCGCTCCACGTCCGAGGCGCTCATGCGGGATAGTCCAGGGCTTCGGGAATCATGACCTTGGTGAGCGCGTCGGCCGCGCGGTCCTTGGCCAGCTGCGAACCGGTCAGGCAGCCGTCCATGCGCAGGCGCAGGGTGGCGAACTGCTCCAGGCCGTGGAAGCGGACGCAGGGGCCGGCCTTGCTCGCGTGGGCTCCGGAACTTTCGATCACGTCGGTGTAGCCGCGCGCCAGGCTGGCGATGCCGGGGATCAGGGCTTCCATGCATTCCATTTCCTCCGCCTGATAGCAGGAGGCGCAGCCCTCGGTATCCCACGACGGGTGGCGATTGTAGCCGTGCACCAATTCCGCGCACACGCGCCCGACTTCACCGGCGGCGTGGGCCGATTGGACATGGCACAGGTCGGTGAGGAAGGCGACCAGGCCGGTGAGGCCCTCGGCGACGGTGGGAACGTCGGGGCCCTTCTTCTCCAGTTCCAGCAGGTCGAGAATCTGGCAGCGCGAGGCCAGCAGCCAGCACAGAGCGTCGGCGAGGGGGAAGGTGACGCCCTGGCGCGAGCCCTGGTAGAGCTTGCCGCCATCGGCGTCCTTAGCCTTCTGCAGATGATTGAGGCTCCACAGCCAGAGTTGCATGGCGGTGGCCAGCGAGCAGGCGCCGGTCTCCGGCCGGTCGTTGGCGATCTTCCGCATGTCGCGGATCCATTCGCGGAACTGGGTGAGGAACAACTCGTCGGTCATGGTCACGCTGAGCTGGCGGCGC